>NZ_CATQFT010000014.1:0-31731 GCF_958267405.1 Neisseria maigaei
AGAAAACGATAATCAGCTTTGCAAAAATCCCCCCCCCCCCTGTTAATATAAATAAAAATAATTATTAATTATTTTTCTTATCCTGCCAAACCTTAACGGTTTGGCTTAACTTCCCTTCATACACTCAAAAGGACGAACAAATGAACGCCCCGTTTTTCCGTCTCAGCCTGCTCTCGCTTACCCTGGCGGCAGGTTTTGCCCACGCGGCAGAAAATAATGCCAATATCGCATTGGATACCGTTACCGTAAAAGGCGACCGCCAAGGCAGCAAAATCCGTACCAACATCGTTACGCTTCAACAAAAAGACGAAAGCACCGCAACCGATATGCGCGAACTCTTAAAAGAAGAGCCGTCCATCGATTTCGGCGGCGGCAACGGCACGTCCCAACATATGACCTTGCGCGGTATGGGTCAGAACTCTGTCGACATCAAGGTGGACAACGCCTATTCCGACAGCCAAATCCTTTACCACCAAGGCAGATTTATTGTCGATCCCGCTTTGGTTAAAGTCGTTTCCGTACAAAAAGGCGCGGGTTCCGCCTCTGCCGGTATCGGCGCGACCAACGGCGCGATTATCGCCAAAACCGTCGATGCCCAAGACCTGCTCAAAGGCTTGGATAAAAACTGGGGCGTGCGCCTCAACAGCGGCTTTGCCAGCAACGAAGGCGTAAGCTACGGCGCAAGCGTATTCGGAAAAGAGGGCAACTTCGACGGTTTGTTCTCTTACAACCGCAACGATGAAAAAGATTACGAAGCAGGTAAAGGCTACAAAAGTCCCAACGGCGGCAAAACCGTACCTTACAGCGCACTGGACAAACGCAGCTATCTCGCCAAAATCGGAACAACCTTCGGCGACGGCGACCACCGCATCGTGTTGAGCCATATGAAAGACCAACACCGAGGCATCCGCACTGTGCGTGAAGAATTTACAATCTTCGGGACCAATCCTACAACAGACAGGCAGAAACCCTCATACCGCGAAACCACCCAATCCAACACCAACTTGGAATATACGGGTAAAAACCTGGGCTTTGTCGAAAAACTGAACGCCAACGCCTATGTGTTGGAAAACGAACGCTATTCCGCCGATGACAGCGGCAGCGGTTACGCAGGCAATGTGGTCGGCCCTAACCATACCCAAATCACCACTCGGGGTATGAATTTCAACTTCGACAGCCGCCTTGCCGAACAAACCCTGTTGAAATACGGTATCAACTACCGCCATCAGGAAATCAAACCGCAAGCGTTCTTGAACTCGGAATACACCGACACCAATACCGCCCTGCAAAGTCTGGTACGCGGATACAGCCTGACCAACCCGACCAAAACGGATACCGGCGCGTATATCGAGGCCATTCACGAGATTGACGGCTTTACTCTGACCGGCGGACTGCGTTACGACCGCTTCAAGGTGAAAACCCATGACGGCAAAACCGTTTCAAGCAGCAGCCTTAACCCGAGTTTCGGCGTGATTTGGCAGCCGCACGAACACTGGAGCTTCAGCGCAAGCCACAACTACGCCAGCCGCAGCCCGCGCCTGTACGACGCACTGCTGACCCACGGCAAACGCGGCATCGTTTCCATTGCAGACGGCACCAAAGCCGAACGCGCGCGCAATACCGAAATCGGCTTCAACTACAACGACGGCACGTTTGCCGCAAACGGCAGCTACTTCTGGCAGACCATCAAAGACGCGCTTGCCAATCCGCAAAACCGCCATGGCGCGGCATTTAAAGAAACTGCCAACGCCGGCTACATCAAAAACCACGGTTACGAATTGGGCGCGTCCTACCGCACCGGCGGTCTGACTGCCAAAGTCGGCGTAAGCCACAGCAAACCGCGCTTTTACGGTTACGATACGCACAAAGACAAGCTGTTGAGCGCGAACCCCGAGTTTGGCGCACAAACCGGTCGCACTTGGACGGCTTCCCTTGCCTACCGCTTCCAAAATCCGAATCTGGAAATCGGCTGGCGCGGTCGTTATGTTCAGAAAGCCGTGGGTTCGATATTGGTGGCAGGTCAAAAAGACCGCCAAGGCAACTTGGAAAACGTTGTACGCAAAGGTTTCGGTGTGAACGATGTCTTCGCCAACTGGAAACCGCTGGGCAAAGACACGCTCAATGTCAATTTTTCGGTTAACAACGTGTTCAATAAGTTCTACTATCCGCACAGCCAACGCTGGAACAATACCCTGCCGGGCGTGGGCCGCGATGTGCGCTTGGGCGTGAACTATAAGTTCTAAAACGCACATCCCGAAAAAATGCCGTCTGAAAGCCTTTCAGACGGCATCTGTTCTGATAATTTGATATATAGTGGATTAACAAAAACCAGTACGGCGTTGCCTCGCCTTAGCTCAAAGAGAACGATTCTCTAAGGTGCTGAAGCACCAAGTGAATCGGTTCCGTACTATTTGTACTGTCTGCGGCTTCGTCGCCTTGTCCTGATTTAAATTTAATCCACTATAGATTATCATTTATCCTTTCTAAAGCCGTTCCGGTTTGTCCGACCGGCGGCTTTGCCCCAATATCCCCATTTTGGAGACACCCTATGTTGCGTTTGACCGCATTGACCCTCTGCACCGTCCTCGCCTTGGGCGCGTGTTCGCCGCAAAATTCCGACTCTGCCCCACAAGCCAAAGAACAGGCGGTTTCCGCCGCACAATCCGAAAGCGCGTCCGTTACCGTCAAAACCGCGCGCGGCGACGTTCAAATACCGAAAAACCCCGAACGTATCGCCGTTTACGATTTGGGTATGCTCGATACCTTGAGCAAACTGGGCGTGAAAACCGGTTTGTCCGTCGATACAAACCGCCTGCCGTATTTAGAGGAATATTTCAAAACGACAAAACCTGCCGGCACTTTGTTCGAGCCGGATTACGAAACGCTCAATGCCTACAAGCCGCAGCTCATCATCATCGGCAGCCGCGCCGCCAAGGCGTTTGACAAATTGAACGAAATCGCGCCGACCATCGAAATGACCGCCGATACCGCCAATCTCAAAGAAAGTGCCAAAGAGCGTATCGACGCGCTGGCACAAATCTTCGGCAAACAGGCGGAAGCCGACAAGCTGAAGGCGGAAATCGATGCTTCGTTTGAAGCGGCGAAAACCGCTGCTCAAGGCAAAGGCAAGGGTTTGGTGATTTTGGTCAACGGCGGCAAGATGTCGGCTTTCGGCCCGTCTTCACGACTGGGCGGCTGGCTGCACAAAGACATCGGCGTTCCCGCTGTCGATGAATCAATTAAAGAAGGCAGCCACGGCCAGCCTATCAGCTTTGAATACCTGAAAGAGAAAAATCCCGACTGGCTGTTTGTCCTTGACCGCAGCGCGGCAATCGGCGAAGAGGGTCAGGCGGCGAAAGACGTGTTGAATAATCCGCTGGTTGCTGAAACGAATGCCTGGAAAAAAGGACAGGTGGTTTACCTTGTTCCCGAAACTTATTTGGCAGCCGGCGGCGCACAAGAATTGCTGAATGCAAGCAAACAGGTTGCGGATGCTTTTAACGCCGCAAAATAATGAAACGGCGGCATTCGATGCCGTCTGAAACACGGATGCAAACCGTTTCCTGTGTTTCAGACGGCATTGCCCGATACGGGCGTTATCGCGGAAATGGCGGCAAGCGTTTTGATTGGAACTTGCCCCATCCTCTGCCCATACGGAGGCTTCAAACAAGGCTTTCCGCTCCGACGGTTCGGACTGCCTTGTTTGAATCTTCTACGCCGTAACACTTTTCCCTTCTGTTTATGACTGCCAAACCTTTTTCCCTCAACCTGACCAACCTCCTACTGCTGGCGGTATTGTTTGCCGTCAGCCTGTCGGTGGGCGTTGCCGATTTCCGCTGGTCTGATGTGTTTTCGCTGTCGGACAGCACCGAACTGATGCTGGTCAGCCGCCTGCCGCGCACGTTTGCGATTGTGCTGACGGGCGCGTCTATGGCGGTGGCGGGGATGATTATGCAGATTCTGATGCGCAACCGTTTTGTCGAACCTTCTATGGCGGGCGCGGGTCAAAGCGCGGCTTTGGGTTTGCTTCTGATGTCCCTGCTGCTGCCTGCCGCGCCGCTGCTGGCAAAAATGTCGGTTGCCGCCGTTGCCGCGCTGATCGGGATGTTGGTCTTTATGCTGCTGATCCGCCGCCTGCCGCCGACGGCGCAACTGATGGTGCCGCTGGTGGGGATTATTTTCGGCGGCGTGGTTGAGGCAGTGGCGACGTTTATCGCGTATGAGTTTGAGATGCTGCAAATGTTGGGCGTGTGGCAGCAGGGCGATTTTTCAAGCGTACTGCTGGGGCGGTACGAGCTGCTTTGGATTACGGGCGGTTTGGCGGTGTTTGCCTATCTGATTGCCGACCGGCTGACGATTTTGGGGCTGGGCGAGACGGTCAGCGTGAATTTGGGTTTGAACCGGACGGCGGTGTTGTGGTCGGGGCTGATTATTGTGGCTTTGATTACGTCGCTGGTCATTGTTACGGTCGGCAATATCCCGTTTGTCGGGCTGGTCGTGCCGAACATCATCAGCCGCCTGATAGGCGACAAACTGCGCCAAAGCCTGCCTGCGGTCGCCCTCTTGGGCGCGTCTATGGTTTTATTGTGCGACATTATCGGACGCGTGATTGTGTTTCCGTTTGAAATTCCGGTCTCTACGGTTTTTGGTGTGTTGGGGACGGCTTTGTTTTTGTGGCTTTTATTAAGGAAACCTGCTCATGCCGTCTGAAAAAAATATCGGTTTTATGGCAGGAAGCAGCCGTCCGTTGTGGGTCGCCTTTGCGCTGTTGCTGGTTTCCTGCGTCCTGTTTATGACGCTCAACGTCAAAGGCGATTGGGATTTTGTTTTGCAACTGCGGCTGACCAAGCTCGCGGCTTTGCTGCTGGTAGCGTATGCGGTCGGCGTGTCCACCCAGCTTTTTCAAACGCTGACCAACAATCCGATTCTGACCCCTTCGATTTTGGGTTTCGATTCGCTGTATGTGTTTTTGCAGACGCTTTTGGTGTTCGCACTCGGCGGCACGGGCTATGCTTCCCTGCCGTTGACGGGCAAATTCGGCTTTGAATTGGTCGTTATGATGGGCGGCTCACTGCTGCTGTTTTACACGCTCATCCGTCAGGGCGGACGCGATTTGCCGCGTATGATTTTAATCGGCGTGATTTTCGGGATTTTGTTCCGCAGCCTCTCTTCCCTGCTTTCGCGTATGATTGACCCCGAAGAATTTACGGCGGCGCAGGCAAATATGTTTGCCGGATTCAATACCGTCCACAGCGAGCTTTTGGGCATAGGCGCGCTGATCCTGCTCGTCAGCGCGGCGGTCGTTTGGCGCGAACGCTACCGCTTGGACGTACACCTTTTAGGGCGCGACCAAGCCGTCAATTTGGGCATCAGCTACACGCGCAACACCTTATGGATACTGCTTTGGATTGCCGCATTGGTGGCGACGGCAACCGCCGTGGTCGGCCCCGTAAGCTTTTTCGGGCTTCTCGCCGCCTCGCTTGCCAACCACTTTTCCCCGTCCGTGCGCCATTCCGTCCGCCTGCCGATGACGGTTTGTATCGGCGGCATCCTCTTGGTCGGCGGACAGACCGTATTCGAACACTTCTTGGGCATGAAGGCGGTATTAAGCGTGGTGGTCGAATTTGCGGGCGGACTCGTTTTCCTCTATCTCGTTTTAAAACACAAAAAATGACGGATGCCGTCTGAACGGCAGCCCGCCTCCGAAAGGACAAACCATATGACGAAAGAACGTTTACCCGAATTTTTCGACCGCGCCCCGACGCTGACCGTACAAGACCCGCTTGCCGCCTTTCTCGGCGCGGCCGAAAACGGCATCCTCACTTACCGCTACGCCGATGCCGTGCGCCTGTGCGGACATTCCTGCCCGACCGTCGCGGGCGCGTACCTGATGGTTATCAAAGGTCTGAAAGCCCTTTACGGCGAAGAGCTGCCCGAACGCGGCGGCATCGAAGCCGCCATGCAGGGAACGCGCGACGAAGGCACGGTCGGCGTAACCGCGTCCGTCGTCCAACTCCTCACCGGCGCAGCCCCCGAAACCGGCTTCGGAGGCATCGGAATGCAGGGACGCTTTGCCCGCCGCAACCTCTTATCCTTTGGTGCGGGCGAAATCAACGGCACACTGACCCTGCGCCGCAAAGACAACGGCAAAACCGTCGCCGTCGGCCTCAACGCCGCCCTGCAACCCTTTGCACCCGAAATGCGCGAACTTATGCCCAAAGCCGTCAGCGGCAGCGCAAGCCCCGACGAACTCAAACAATTCGGCGAACTTTGGCAAGAACGCGTCCGCGCCTTCCTGATTGACCAAGCCGACAACCCCGAATTTGTCACCGTCAAAGAAATCTAAAACGTCATAATCAATAAGTTTCAGACGGCCTTAAAACTCAAGGCCGTCTGAAACCCCAATTTCCTATTTTCGGACCCGCCTATGATTACCATCCGCAACGTCAGCCACACCATCGGCAGCAACCCCATCCTCAACGACGTCAGCCTCGACATTCCCGAAGGCGGCATTACCGCGCTGATCGGTCCGAACGGCGCAGGCAAGTCCACCCTCCTCTCCTTTATGGCACGGCTTCAGCCTCTGGTACACGGCGACATCAGCTACGCAGGCAAAGACATCAAAACCACCCCTACCGCCGAACTTGCTCGCACGCTCTCCATCCTCACCCAAGAAAACAGCATCATGAGCCGCATTACCGTGCGCGACCTGCTCATGTTCGGCCGCTATCCCTACCATCAAGGCAGGCCGTCTGAAACGGATAAAACCATCGTCGAAGAAGCGCTCGCCGAGTTCCACCTGCAAGACTTTGCCGACCGCTACCTGACCGAGCTTTCCGGCGGCCAACGCCAACGCGCCATGATTGCGATGGTGTTCTGCCAAAGCACCGACTACGTCCTTTTGGACGAACCGCTGAACAACCTCGATATGTATCACGCCCGCTCGCTCATGCAGATTCTGCAAAAGCTCACGCGCGAACACAAACGCACTACCGTCGTCGTATTGCACGACATCAACCAGGCCGCCGCCTACGCCGACCACGTCGTCGCCATGAAAAACGGCAAAGTCGCCCTGACCGGCACGCCCGAAGAAGTGTTCACCGTACACAACATCAAAGAACTGTTCGACATGGATGTGGACGTACTCGACTACGAAGGCAAAAAACTCATCGTCCACCATATCTGAAGCTCAAAAAGAAAATGCCGTCTGAAAGGCTTTCAGACGGCACTTCCATTCCAAACGCTCAAACCGCCGCGTCCGAACGTTCGCCCGTGCGGATACGGATTGCCTCCTCGACCGGCAGCACAAAAATCTTGCCGTCGCCGATTTTGCCCGAACGCGCCACCTCGACAATCACGTCAATCGCGCGTTCCACAGCGTCATCCGCCAACACCAGCTCGATTTTGACCTTGGGCAGGAAATCGACGGCGTATTCCGCGCCCCGGTAAATCTCCGTATGCCCCTTCTGCCTGCCGAACCCTTTGACCTCGCTGACGGTCATGCCCGTAATGCCGATTTCCGTCAACGCCTCGCGCACGTCGTCGAGTTTGAACGGTTTGACAATCGCCTCGATTTTTTTCATGATTGTTCCTTTAGGATTCCATATTTGCATCTACGGAAATTCTTGAGTCGACATCCTGCGGGGATTACTGTCCGATAAAACAATGTGTTTGACATGCAAAACATACATATCAATGCTTCGTTGCTAAAATTGTTCGATTATGAACATTACAAAAGAAACAGCAGCCAAAAAGACGAAAATCCATGTCCAATACCGGTTGCGCAGAAAAAACAAGCTTGAGTTGTCTCTCACGCCGATTATTTCTCCTGTTTCATTGTCAGTATAGGTTTTTACTTTATCGGAAATAAACCACTTACTAAAGAAGTAGTTGCAAAGTGCAGCAATACAAAGGCTTAACATAAAAACGAAATTTGAGGAAATTGCATCTTTCAACCAATCTCCCAAGGCAGAACCACAGATAACTCCGATAATCAGAGACAAAACAACCAAAAGCCCCTTCCCACTCCAAACAATAAACATTGCATAACTCCTTCTTAGCTTGTCCAAACAATTTCAAAAGCGGACGTGATTTTACTATATTTCAGAATATAAATCACATTTCTCAGAACGCGACTGACATGACAAAGGTTTTTACATTGATTGTATTTGTAAAATTGTAAACATTTTTTCGCTTACACGCGCTAACGAAACCGTCCTTTTCGCGTATAATGACATTTTCCCAACCGCATTTGAGAGCCGAATTATGTCTGTTGTGTTGCCCTTGCGCGGCGTTACCGCCCTTTCCGATTTCCGTGTTGAAAAACTCTTGCAAAAAGCCGCCGCACTCGGTCTGCCCGAAGTCAAATTAAGCAGCGAATTTTGGTATTTCGTCGGCAGCGAGAAAGCACTTGATGCCGCGACTGTCGAAAAACTGCAAGCCTTGTTGGCGGCGCAAAGCGTTAAAGAAACGCCCGAAGCGCGCGAGGGCTTGCATTTATTTTTGGTAACGCCCCGTTTGGGCACGATTTCGCCGTGGGCTTCCAAGGCAACCAATATCGCGGAAAACTGCGGTTTGGCAGGCATCGAACGCATCGAGCGCGGCATGGCGGTGTGGCTGGAAGGTCGTCTGAACGACGATGAGAAACAGCAATGGGCGGCTTTGCTGCACGACCGCATGACCGAATCCGTATTGCCCGATTTTCAGACGGCATCCAAATTATTCCACCATCTCGAATCCGAAACCTTCTCTACCGTCGATGTTTTGGGCGGCGGTAAAGAGGCTTTGGTCAAAGCCAATACCGAAATGGGTTTGGCACTCTCCGCCGACGAAATCGATTATCTGGTTGAAAACTATCAGGCTTTGCAGCGCAATCCGTCCGATGTGGAGCTGATGATGTTCGCGCAGGCAAACAGCGAGCACTGCCGCCACAAAATCTTCAACGCCGATTTCATCCTCAACGGCGAAAAACAGCCGAAATCCCTTTTCGGCATGATACGCGATACGCACAACGCGCATCCCGAAGGCACGGTCGTCGCTTATAAAGACAATTCGTCCGTAATTGAAGGCGCGAAAATCGAGCGTTTCTATCCGGATGCGGCGGAAAACCAAGGCTACCGTTTCCACGAAGAAGACACGCATATCATCATGAAAGTGGAAACGCACAACCACCCGACCGCCATCGCGCCGTTTGCGGGTGCGGCAACGGGCGCGGGCGGCGAAATCCGCGACGAAGGCGCGACGGGCAAAGGTTCGCGTCCGAAAGCGGGTCTGACCGGCTTTACCGTGTCCAACCTCAACATCCCCGACCTCAAACAGCCGTGGGAACAAGACTACGGCAAGCCAGAACACATTTCCTCGCCGCTGGACATCATGATTGAAGGCCCCATCGGCGGCGCGGCGTTCAACAACGAATTCGGCCGCCCGAACCTCTTGGGCTACTTCCGTACCTTTGAAGAGAAGTTTGACGGTCAGGTTCGCGGCTATCACAAACCGATTATGATTGCGGGCGGCTTGGGCAGCATTCAGGCGCAGCAGACGCATAAAGACGAAATCCCCGAAGGCGCGTTGCTGATTCAACTGGGCGGTCCGGGTATGCTTATCGGCTTGGGCGGCGGCGCGGCTTCTTCAATGAATACCGGCACAAACGACGCGTCTTTGGACTTCAACTCCGTGCAACGCGGCAACCCCGAAATCGAACGCCGCGCGCAGGAAGTCATCGACCGCTGCTGGCAGCTCGGCGACCAAAACCCGATTATCTCCATCCACGACGTGGGCGCGGGCGGCCTGTCCAACGCCTTCCCCGAACTCGTCAACGATGCCGGACGTGGCGCGGTATTCAAGCTGCGCGAAGTGCCGCTGGAAGAACACGGTTTAACGCCTTTGCAAATTTGGTGCAACGAATCGCAAGAGCGTTATGTGTTGTCGATTTTGGAAAAAGATTTGGATGCCTTCCGCGCCATCTGCGAACGCGAACGCTGCCCGTTTGCCGTGGTCGGCACGGCGACCGACGACGGCCATTTGAAAGTACGCGACGATTTGTTCTCCAACAACCCCGTCGATTTGCCGCTGAACGTTTTGCTTGGCAAACCGCCCAAAACCACGCGTACCGACAAAACGGTTACGCCGTCTAAAAAACCGTTTAACGCGGGCGATATCGACATTACCGAAGCTGCCTACCGCGTTCTGCGCCTGCCTACCGTAGCGGCCAAAAACTTCCTGATTACCATCGGCGACCGCAGCGTCGGCGGCATGACCCACCGCGACCAAATGGTCGGCAAATACCAAACCCCCGTAGCCGACTGCGCCGTTACCATGATGGGCTTCAACACCTATCGCGGCGAAGCGATGTCTATGGGCGAAAAACCGACCGTCGCCCTGTTTGACGCGCCCGCCTCGGGCAGAATGTGCGTCGGCGAAGCCATCACCAACATCGCGGCGGTCAACATCGGCGACATCGGCAACATCAAGCTCTCCGCCAACTGGATGGCGGCGTGCGGCAACGAGGGCGAAGACGAAAAACTCTACCGCACCGTTGAAGCCGTTTCCAAAGCCTGTCAGGCATTGGATTTGAGCATCCCCGTGGGCAAAGACAGCCTGTCGATGAAAACCGTATGGCAGGACGGCGAAGAGAAAAAATCCGTTGTTTCGCCGTTGAGCCTGATTATTTCCGCGTTCGCGCCGGTGGAAGACGTACGCAAGACTGTTACGCCCGAATTGAAAAACGTCGAAGACAGCGTATTGCTGTTTGTCGATTTGGGCTTCGGCAAAGCGCGTATGGGCGGCTCGGCGTTCGGTCAGGTGTACAACAATATGAGCGGCGACGCGCCCGATTTGGACGACACAGGCCGTCTGAAAGCGTTTTACGGCGTGATTCAACAGCTTGTTGCCGAAGACAAACTCTTGGCGTATCACGACCGCAGCGACGGCGGCTTGTTTGCGACACTGGCGGAAATGGCGTTTGCGGCACGGTGCGGGTTGAATGTGGATTTGACTTCACTGGTTGCCAGTCAAGCCGATGTCAACGAAGCCAGCATACGCGCATTGTTCAATGAAGAGCTGGGCGCAGTAATCCAAATCGCCAAACAAGATGTTGCGGCAGTAGATGCCTTGTTTAAAGCGGCAACGCTGCCCTTGCATACCGTTGCCACCATCGGTTCTGACGAAAAAATCGTTATCCGCAATCAGACAGGCATCGTGTTGGAACAAAACCGTGCCGACCTGCAACGCGCATGGCAGGAAACTTCTCACGCCATCCAAAAACTGCGCGACAACCCCGCCTGCGCCGACAGCGAGTTCGCACTGATTGGCGACAACGGACGCAGCGCATTGTTCGCCGACGTGAAATTTGACGTGAACGAAGACATCGCCGCGCCGTTTATCAACAGCGGCGCGAAACCCAAAATCGCCATCCTGCGCGAACAGGGCGTGAACGGACAAATTGAAATGGCCGCCGCCTTTACCCGCGCCGGATTCGATGCCTACGACGTACATATGTCCGACCTGATGGCAGGCCGCGTCCACCTTGCCGACTTCAAAATGCTGGCGGCGTGCGGCGGTTTCAGCTACGGCGACGTACTCGGCGCGGGCGAAGGCTGGGCGAAATCGATTCTGTTCCACTCCGCCTTGCGCGACCAGTTCGCCGCCTTCTTCGCCGACCCAAACACGCTGACATTGGGCGTGTGCAACGGCTGTCAAATGGTCAGCAACCTTGCCGAGATTATCCCGGGCGCAGAGGCATGGCCTAAATTCAAACGCAACTTGAGCGAACAGTTTGAAGCGCGCCTGAGTATGGTTCACGTCCCCAAATCCGCGTCGCTGATTCTGAACGAAATGCAGGGCTCCAGCCTGCCTGTCGTGGTCAGCCACGGCGAAGGCCGCGCCGACTTCGCACTTCACGGCGGCAATATTTCCGCCGATTTGGGCATCGCGCTGCAATATGTGGACGGTCAAAACCAGGTTACCCAAACTTACCCGCTCAACCCTAACGGCTCGCCGCAGGGCATCGCCGGTGTGACCAACGCCGACGGCCGCGTTACCATTATGATGCCCCACCCCGAACGCGTGTACCGTGCCGCACAAATGAGCTGGAAACCGGAAGGCTGGACGGAACTCTCCGGCTGGTACCGCCTCTTTGCCGGTGCAAGAAAAGCCTTGGGCTAACCGCCCTACTCAAACCAATGCCGTCTGAAGAATATTTCAGACGGCATTCCGGCATACCATCCTTTAAACGGCATCCGTCCACCGAGGAACACTCATGAAAATCACACCCGTCAAAGCCCTGACCGACAACTACATTTGGATGATACAGGAAGGCAACCATGCCGCCTGCGTCGACCCCTCCGACCCCACACCCGTATTGGAATTCCTCGTACGCAACCGACTCATGCTCGCCCAAACATGGGTAACTCACCCCCACCCCGACCACGAAGGCGGTGCTGCCGCACTGTGGCGCGGCTACATGGAATCGCCCGTTTACGGTGAAACCGACATCGAAGCAGCAACCCACACCGTAACCGCAGGCACACAATTCACCTTCGGCGACGGGCAGGTTACCGTTTGGGCAACCCCCGGCCACACAGACCGCCACACCAGCTACCTCATGGAAACTTCAGACGGCATACACGTCTTTTGCGGCGACACCCTGTTTTCCGCCGGCTGCGGCCGCGTGTTCACCGGTACGGTCGAACAGCTTTACGACAGCTTCCAACGGTTCAACCGCCTGCCTGAAAACACCCTGTTCTATCCGGCGCACGAATACACCGCCGCCAACCTGCGTTTCGCCGCCCATATCGAGCCGGACAACGCCGACATTCAGACGGCACTGAAAGCGGCAGAACACACGCCCACCCTGCCCGTTACCCTCGCGCACGAACGCCGCGTCAACCCGTTCTTACGGACAGAAATCCCCGCCGTCCGCCAACGTGCCGAAGCCCTGGTCGGCAAAACGCTGAACAGCGGTTTGGCGGTCTTCGCCGCCCTGCGCGAACTGAAAAACGCCTACCGCTGACCTGCCCTCCGAAAAATGCCGTCTGAAACCCGCGTTTCAGACGGCATTTGCGTTAAAAATAGTAAACCGTTCCAAAAGGGAGTAGAATAGTGCCGTTTCCAACCCTGCGCCTGTACCGTCAGGCTTTTATTATGGACCTTC
Source organism: Neisseria maigaei (assembly GCF_958267405.1). NCBI lineage: Bacteria > Pseudomonadati > Pseudomonadota > Betaproteobacteria > Neisseriales > Neisseriaceae > Neisseria > Neisseria maigaei. Next base: position 13,151 of record NZ_CATQFT010000014.1, read on the forward strand.
CCAGTTCGTTTTTACTGAACGCCCCTTCCGATTCCAAACGACAATAACCATCCCGCCGAAATGCCTCCCCGCACACGGCGGGCGGAGCATTTATGAGCATCGAACACACTCCTCCGACACACGACGGCGAAACCGGTCAAAACCATACCGAACGCCCTTCCGCCGATTTCGACCGTGTCCACTCCCTCTGCGAAATCCTCGAACCTGCTTTTGAACAAATCGAAAACGGTACACCGCTCGAAGACGCGCCGCTGCGCGACAAGCTGACCGAGCTGACCGTCCTCTTGAGCGAGCTGCACCCTGCCGACGTGGCGGCGGTATTGGAATCGCTGCCGCCGCGCGAACGCAATATCGTCTGGATTCTGGTCAAACCGGAAGACGACGGCGAAGTGCTGCTGGAAGTGTCCGATGCAGTCCGCGAAACACTGATCGAGTCGATGGACAAGGACGAATTGTTGGCGGCGGTCGATGATTTGGACGCGGACGAATTGGCGGAGCTGGCAGACGATTTGCCGCACCAAGTGGTTTATGAAGCCTTACAGACGCGCGATGAGGAAGAGCGCGCCCAAGTCAAGGCGGCAATGTCCTACGAAGACAACCAAGTCGGCGCAATTATGGACTTCGAGTTGGTCAGCATCCGCGCCGATGTCGCCTGTGAAGTGGTGCTGCGCTATCTGCGCCGCTTCGACAGCCTGCCCGACCATACCGACAAGATTTTCGTCGTCGATGAAAACGACGTGCTGCAAGGCGTGCTGCCCATCCGCAAACTTTTGGTCGCCGATCCTGAAGACTTGGTGGAAAACGTGATGGCGAAAGATGTCGTGCGTTTCCGCGCCGAAGACGATGTGGAAGAAGCGGCGCAGGCGTTTGAACGCTACGACTTGGTTACCGCGCCCGTCGTCGATGACGGCAAAAGGCTGATCGGCAGGGTAACCGTTGACGAGATGGTGGACGTGATCCGCGAAGAATCGGAAGCGGATATGCTGAATATGGCAGGTTTGCAGGAAGAAGAAGATTTGTTCGCCCCCGTGTGGGATTCTGTGAAAAACCGCTGGATGTGGCTCGCCGTCAACCTCTGCACCGCCTTCCTTGCCAGCCGCGTCATCGGCGCGTTTGAAGGCAGCATCGAAAAAATCGTCGCACTCGCCGCGCTGATGCCCATCGTCGCCGGTATCGGCGGCAACTCGGGCAACCAGACGATTACCATGATTGTCCGCGCCATGGCGATGGGGCAACTGACAGGCATGCAGGCAGGCAGGCTGTTGAAAAAAGAAGTCGGCGTCGCCTTGGTCAACGGCATTATCTGGGGAACCGTCATGGGCGCGGTTTCATGGCTGCTCTACGGCAGCCTCGGCATCGGTTTGGTCATGGTTGCCGCGATGACGCTCAACCTCCTGCTGGCGGCAACGGTCGGCGTGCTGATTCCCGTCATTATGGATAAGTTCGGACGCGATCCCGCACTGGGCAGTTCGGTACTGATTACCGCCGTTACCGACTCCGGCGGCTTCCTGATTTTCTTGGGTCTCGCAACCCTGTTCCTGCTTTAAATGCCGTCTGAAACACATGAAAATGCCGTCTGAAACACCCTGTGGGGATTTTCAGACGGCATTTCACTATACTACCCGCCGATGTTCCGCCAAAGGCGGAGAAAAGAAAGCAGAAACAACTCGCCTCGATTGGCGAGGGTTATTAGTAAAACTCAATCTTACAATCTGATAGAGCATATATTCTACCGTCCGAAAGTTCTATATTATTTTCAGAGATTTTACCTGTCAATAAACCTAACTGCTCTGCCCCTTGTTCTATTTGTTTCCGCCACCCCTCAATATCTCCTTTATAAGATAATCCGTGAAATAATTCATTGGTCGGTAGCCTTAGTTTGCAATTTTCCGATATTACTCCTCCACTTTGAGCTATTTCAAACAAAGAAGTTACTTTATCAAATAATGATTGCTTCTCAACAGCTCGGCTACTTTTTGTGAAAAAATCCTCTCCGTCATCAGAAATATATAGGTGTTCTCTTCCCTCTACTTTTATTGTTCCTGGAATATGTCTATTAATTGTACTCATTATTATGGTGTTATATTAATCTCTACTTATCTTTGTTGTTACACAAAATTATTGGACGGTATGTCGGGACTGCTCTCGGGCAACTCCGACCACATCCGCACCGAACAGAGCATTGACATCGGTTTCGTCAAACACATATTTGCTGTGGCAAAAATCGCAATCGACTTCGATGCTGCCCTGTTCCGCCACCACGCCGCCGACTTCTTCCCCGCCCAGCATCAGCAGCATATCGCTGACCTTGCCGCGCGAACAGGTGCATGAAAATTCAAACGTTTCCGGCTCGAACACGCGCGGCGGCGTTTCGTGGAACAGGCGGTATAAAACGTGTTGCGCGTCCAATTCTGCCAGCTCGCCCGCCGTCAGCGTGCGCGCCAGCGTACTGACGTGTTCCCATGCCTCTTCATCCAACACATCTTCAGGCAGACGCTGCACCAGCAGACCGCCCGCCGCTTCGCCGCTTGCAGACAGGACGATGTGCGTATCAAGCTGTTCGGAACGTTTCATATAGTTCACCAACATTTGCGCGATACCGTCGCCTTCCAAAGGCACTACACCCTGCCAGGGTTCGCCGTCTTTGGGCTGCAGCGTCAGCACGAATACGCCGCCCTCGCCCAAAAGATCGACGAGGCTTTCGTCATCGGCTATTTCTGTGGTTTCGTCCCACCGCGCGGTCGCACGGACAGTACGGTCGGAAGTTGCCTCGGCAACCAGCATTTTCAGCCGCCCTTGCCCCTGAACCTGCACAATCAGCGTGCCTTCGTTTTTAAGGTTGCCCGACAGCAACACACCCGCCGCCAACAACTCGCCCAAGGCGCGGCGGATGGCGGAAGGATAGTTTTTCTGCTTCACGATGTGCTGCCACACGTTTTCCAGACGGACGTGCAGCCCGCGCACGGGCATATCGTCGAAGATAAAACGGGTACGTACATCGGCATGGCGGATATTTTGATTCATTATTCTCTCTGATTGATTGTTCGGATGGCGGATATATGGTTGCGGTCGGCGCGAAAACAAGGCGGACGGCGGGTGCGTTTCCCAAGTTCTCAATAAATTATATAAAAATCAAAATATTAACTCAATCTAACAAGCCGTTTTTTGCCAAACAGCCGTTTTTTTATATACAATCAACAAGATATTTTCGACTGATACAGCATAACATCGCACGGCGGCACGATGCCTCCTGCGCGGAAACACCGATATGGATTCTTTTTTCAAACCGGCAGTTTGGGCGGTTTTGTGGCTGATGTTTGCCGTCCGCCCCGCCCTTGCCGACGAGTTGACCAACCTGCTCAGCAGCCGCGAGCAAATTCTCAAACAGTTTGCCGAAAACGGGCAATACACCCAAACCGCCCGCACTAATAATGACCGTACTTCAGGTTCCGCCGACGAACTTATCGGCAATGCGATGGGGCTTTTGGGTGTTGCCTACCGCTACGGCGGCACATCGGTTTCTACCGGTTTTGATTGCAGCGGCTTCATGCAGCACATCTTCAAACGCGCCATGGGCATCAACCTGCCGCGCACGTCGGCAGAACAGGCGCAGATGGGTACGCCGGTTGCCCGAAGCGAATTGCAGCCCGGGGATATGGTGTTTTTCCGCACGCTCGGCGGCAGCCGCATTTCCCATGTCGGGCTTTATATCGGCAACGACCGCTTCATCCACGCGCCGCGCACGGGGAAAAATATCGAAATTACCAGCCTGAGCCACAAATATTGGAGCGGCAAATATGCGTTCGCCCGTCGGGTCAAGAAAAACGACCCGTCCCGCTTTCTAAACTGATTTCCCAAGGAATACGCAATGAGTATGCCCGAAATGCCCAAATGGTACGACGATGACGGACAGATCGTATCCTGTACCGAAAAGGTCAAAGTGATGACCGAAAATATGTCCGAACTGTATCAGACGGCACAGGATGCGTTTGAAGACGCGCTGCTGATGGGTTGCGGCGAACGTCAGTTGCGCGATTACCTGCTCGCGCTGATTGAAGGTTTGGAAAATCCCTACCGCAAAGTCTGAACACGCCCCGGTTGCTGCGGCACGGTTTATCCGTGCCGTTTTTGCGTTTGTGCGCGGCTTCGGCTTTTCAGACGGCATATTTGACGTTATGATTAAACAGTTAACAAAATTTATCACAACGCCGTCAAAAGACAGACACACAACATGAACATCATCCGCGCGCTCCTCATCATCCTCGGCTGCCTCGCCGCCGGCGAAACCGCCGTTTTCCTAGCAGGCATCAAACTGCCCGGCAGCATCGTCGGCATGGGCGTGCTGTTTGCGCTTTTACAGGCGGGTTGGGTCAAAACGTCTTGGCTGCAACAGCTTACCGACGCGCTGATGGCGAATCTGACGCTGTTCCTCGTGCCGCCCTGCGTGGCGGTCATCAGCTATTTGGATTTGATTGCCGACGATTGGTTTTCGATACTGGTTTCCGCCTCCGCCAGCACTTTGTGCGTACTGCTGGTTACAGGCAAGGTTCACCGCTGGATACGGAGCATTATCTGATGAACGAAATCCTCAGGCAGCCCAGCATCCTGCTTTTCCTCACGCTTGCCGTGTACGCGCTTGCGATTATCGTGCGCACGCGCACGGGCAATATCTTCTGCAACCCCGTACTCGTCAGCACTATCGTGCTGATTGCCTACCTGAAAATCCTCGGTATCGATTATGCGGTGTACCACAACGTCGCGCAATTCATTGATTTCTGGCTGAAACCCGCCGTCGTCGTGCTTGCCGTCCCGCTCTACCAAAACCGCCGTAAAATCTTCAACCAATGGCTGCCCGTCATCGTTTCGCAGCTTGCGGGCAGCGTTACGGGCATTGTTACGGGGATGTATTTTGCCAAGTGGCTGGGCGCGGAACGCGAAGTCGTCCTCTCGCTCGCGTCCAAATCTGTTACCAATCCCATCGCCATCGAAATCACCCGCTCCATCGGCGGCATTCCAGCCATTACCGCCGCCACCGTCATCATTGCCGGACTGGTCGGACAGATTGCCGGTTACAAAATGTTGAAAAACACAGTCGTTATGCCCTCGTCCGTCGGAATGTCGCTCGGCACGGCTTCACACGCGATGGGCATTGCCGCCTCGCTCGAACGCAGCCGGCGTATGGCGGCATACGCGGGGCTGGGGCTGACGTTCAACGGCGTACTGACCGCGCTGATTGCGCCGCTGATTATCCCCGTTTTGGGGTTCTGAACCCGTTTCAGACGGCATTTCAGCCCATGCCGTCTGAACGCCGACACACTCGCAAGGAGAACCGTTATGGCTGTCAACCTGACCGAAAAAACCGCCGAACAACTACCCGACATCGACGGCATTGCCCTCTACACCGCCCAAGCAGGCGTGAAAAAGCCCGACCATACCGACCTGACACTGATTGCCGTAGCCGCCGGCAGCACCGTCGGTGCAGTCTTCACGACCAACCGTTTCTGTGCCGCACCCGTCCACATCGCCAAATCGCACCTTTTCGACGAAGACGGCGTGCGCGCCCTCGTCATCAATACGGGCAACGCCAACGCGGGTACGGGCGCACAGGGCAGAATCGATGCTTTGGCAGTGTGTGCCGCCGCCGCCCGGCAAATCGGCTGCAAACCGAACCAGGTGCTGCCCTTCTCCACCGGCGTGATTCTCGAACCGCTGCCTGCCGACAAAATCATCGCCGCCCTGCCCAAAATGCAGCCTGCCTTCTGGAACGAAGCGGCACGCGCCATCATGACCACCGACACCGTGCCCAAAGCCGCCTCGCGCGAAGGCAAGGTCGGCGACAAACACACCGTCCGCGCCACGGGCATCGCCAAAGGCTCGGGCATGATTCATCCCAATATGGCGACCATGCTCGGTTTCATCGCCACCGATGCCAAAGTTTCCCAACCCATCCTCCAACTGATGACGCAGGAAATCGCCGACGAAACCTTCAACACCATTACCGTTGACGGCGACAGCAGCACCAACGACAGCTTCGTCATCATCGCCACCGGCAAAAACAGCCAAAGCGAAATCGACAACATCGCCGACCCGCGTTACGCCCAACTCAAAGGATTGTTGTGCAGCCTCGCGCTCGAACTCGCCCAAGCCATCGTCCGCGACGGCGAGGGCGCGACCAAGTTCATCACCGTCCGCGTCGAAAACGCCAAAACCCGCGACGAAGCCCGCCAAGTTGCCTACGCCGTGGCACGTTCGCCGCTGGTCAAAACCGCCTTTTTCGCGTCCGACCCCAACCTCGGCAGGCTGCTCGCCGCCATCGGTTATGCCGACGTTGCCGACCTCGATACCGACCTTGTGGAAATGTATCTCGACGATATTTTGGTTGCCGAACACGGCGGACGCGCCGCAAGCTACACCGAAGCACAAGGGCAGGCGGTGATGTCGAAGGACGAAATCACCGTCCGCATCAAGCTGCATCGCGGACAAAGTGCCACCACCGTCTATACCTGCGACCTTTCGCACGGATACGTCTCCATCAACGCCGACTACCGTTCCTGACCCGACACGGCTTCAGACGGCATACATAAAATGCCGTCTGAACCGCCGGACAACATACCATGACCTCCACACTCCCCCGCCGCCTCGCCCACAAAATCCGCCAAACCCGCCGCCTGTCGCGCAAAAGCATCGCCTTTCTGTTCCTTCTGGCAGGTTCGGCACTCGTCGCCCTGACCGCGCTGTTTTTTGCCCATCTTGCCGATTTTGCGCTGGAACTGAACGCCAAACTGGTTCAACAATACCCGTGGTTCGCATGGATTGCCCTGCCGCTGGGACTGCCCGTCATCGTCTGGTTCACGCGCAAATATGCGCCATACACATCGGGCAGCGGCATTCCGCAGGTCATCGCCTCGCTGTCGCTGCCCTACGGCGCGCAAAAAACACGGCTGATCCGCCTCAAACCGACACTGCTGAAAATCCCGCTCACCTTTTTGGGCATGCTGTTCGGTGCATCCATCGGACGCGAAGGCCCGTCCGTTCAGGTCGGCTCGGCAGTGATGGGGGCGTGGGGCGCGTGGTGCAAAAAACACGGTTTGGCATTCAAAGGGATGCAGGAAAACGATTTGATGGCGGCGGGCGCGGCAGGCGGTTTGGCAGCCGCATTCAACGCGCCTTTGGCAGGCGTGATTTTCGCCATTGAGGAACTCGGGCGCGGCATCATGTTGCGCTGGGAGAGGCAGATTCTTTTGGGCGTGCTCGCCTCCGGTTTCATACAGGTCGCCATTCAGGGCAACAACCCGTATTTTTCGGGTTTCAACGGCGGCGTTTTGGAAAATATTTTGATGTGGGTCGTGGCGGCGGGGCTGGTTTGCGGCGCGGCGGGCGGTCTGTTCGGACGGCTGCTCTATCAGGGTGCAGCGGCATTTGCACCACGCAAGATACGCGGCTTTATCCGCAACCGTCCGCTGCTGCTGGCGGCACTGATGGGGCTGCTGCTCGCCCTGCTCGGCACGTTCTACCAAGGCAAAACCTACGGCACCGGCTACCACGAAGCCGCCCAAGCCCTGCACGGCATCTACGAAGCCCCCGTCGGGCTGGCGGCGGCAAAATGGCTCGCCACCGTATTCAGCTATTGGGCGGGCATACCGGGCGGCATCTTCACCCCCTCGCTGACCATAGGCGCGGTTTTGGGCGAGCATATCGCCGCCATCGCCGACATATCGCAGGGTGCAAACATCATCGTCCTCATCTGCATGGCGGCATTTTTGGCGGGCGCAACACAATCGCCGATTACTTCCGCCGTCGTCGTCATGGAAATGACCGGCGGGCAAAGCCTGCTGTTTTGGATGCTGATTGCCTGCATTTTCGCCTCGCAGGTATCGCGCCAGTTTTCGCCACGTCCGTTCTACCACGCATCGGGAATGCGCTTCCGCCAGCGCGTGCTTCAGGAAACCGCCGCCCAAACCGGCAATGCGTCCGCAAAGCCGCAAGCCGCAAACAGCAAAACGGGAATGCCGTCTGAAAATTAAAACGCCCCCGATCAAACGCCGGCAGCCGCCCCTTCACACAGCCGGGACGGGACGCAGGGCAAACCGCCTTGATTCGGATACCGTTCCGCCGCCACTTGAAATTTCAGCAACAATGCCGTCTGAACGACAGCATGCGGTTTTCAGACGGCATTTCCCCATCCCGATATTGCCCGAACCCAACCAAAGCGTTTGCTATAATTTCATTTTTACCCTAACCGCACACAAATATGTCCCCCGACTTCTCCCAAACCCTCTCCAAAGACCGCCACTTCCTGCAATCCGCCTTCAAAAATCCCAACAAATACGGCGGCTTGTCCAAAGTCGAAGAAAAATACCGAAAATCGCACGAAATCTTTTTGAAGCGTTTGGCCGCCTTGCCCAAACCTGAGTTCGACAACACTCTGCCCGTTCACGAAAAGCTCGAAGAAATCAAAAAAGCCATTGCTGAAAATCAGGTAACGATTATTTGCGGCGAAACCGGTTCGGGAAAAACCACGCAGTTGCCCAAGATTTGTTTGGAACTCGGACGCGGGGCGGCGGGGCTAATCGGGCATACCCAGCCGCGCCGTTTGGCGGCGCGTTCGGTGGCGGAGCGGATTGCCGAAGAGCTGAAATCCGAAATTGGCAGCGCGGTGGGCTATAAGGTGCGTTTTACCGACCACACCTCGCGCGATGCCTGCGTCAAGCTGATGACCGACGGCATCCTGCTGGCGGAAACGCAGACCGACCGTTATCTCGCCGCCTACGACACGATTATCATCGACGAAGCGCACGAACGCAGCCTGAACATCGACTTCCTCTTGGGCTATTTGAAACAACTGCTGCCGCTCCGCCCTGATTTGAAAGTCATCATCACCTCGGCAACTATAGACGCAGAACGCTTCTCCCAACACTTCAACGGCGCGCCCGTGCTGGAAGTGAGCGGGCGCACCTACCCCGTCGAAATCCTCTACCGCCCGCTGACCAGCAAAGACGAAGACGACGCGGAAGTGGAGCTGACGGATGCGATTGTCGATGCGGCGGACGAATTGGCGCGACACAGCGAAGGCGATATTTTGGTATTCCTGCCGGGCGAGCGCGAAATCCGCGAAGCCGCCGAAGCCCTGCACAAATCCACACTGCGCCGCAACGACGAAATCCTTCCCCTATTCGCACGCCTGTCGCACGCCGAACAGCACAAAATCTTCCACCCCACAGGCGCGAAACGCCGCATCGTGTTAGCAACCAACGTCGCCGAAACCTCGCTCACCGTGCCGGGCATCAAATACGTCATCGACACCGGCCTCGCGCGCGTCAAACGCTATTCCGCACGGGCGAAAGTGGAGCAGCTTCATGTCGAAAAAATCTCCCAAGCCGCCGCACGCCAACGCTCCGGCCGCTGCGGACGCGTCTCCGCAGGCGTGTGTATCCGACTGTTTTCAGAAGAAGATTTCAACAGCCGCACCGAATTCACCGACCCAGAAATCGTCCGCAGCAACCTCGCCGCCGTCATCCTGCGCATGGCAGCGTTGAAACTCGGCGACGTAGCGGCATTCCCATTTTTAGAAATGCCCGACTCGCGGTACATCAATGATGGGTTTCAGGTGTTGCTGGAATTAGGGGCGGTGGAAGCCGTCTGAAAACAGGCTACCTGGAAGCGAAAAATAGCCTACACTCTATAACCTACATCATATGAATTGAAGGATAAATATATGGTTAATAAACCGCGTTTATTTGGATTAACCAACTCAAACCGAGATTTTTCTTTAAAAGATACTTGGGGGAAAAATCAATTTAACTCATCATTTCCCATTGCATTATGCTGCTATATGGCAAGCAAAGAGATTGATGTCAACTATTTGATTTCAAAAAATAATCAAATTAAATGTCAATCCATTTCTGTCAATGAAGTCTTTGGTATCGAAGCAGATAGCCAAGATATATTTTTTGCATTTGAAACTGCCCACACACCTTTTGCAAAATATGTAGTCGGGTCATTGCCAAGAACGGATATTGTTATTCAAAATATCCGTACAGGGCAATGTTTAACAGGTTTGGAAATAAAGTTAACTGCTTTGCCGGACCATACAACATGCCATCTGTCTGATGAATTTTTTGGTAGCGAAATTGTTATACGCCCTGATAGCATAGTTTATTTGGCTTGTAGCATTGCTGAAAATTTTGGTCAAAATTTGAATGAGTTGATTGTTACGTCTGAAATTTCGGAAGAGACAGATTGGTCTGATCCAAAACAGGTTATTCCGCTTTTCAGCGATATTTCTATCACTTTACATAACCTATGCAGAAATGAAACTGCTATTCAAAAGCCATTTTTAATACAACCAGTTTGGAAAACCATAGGGAAATCTCCCAGATTGGCAGAAAATTGTTTAGATGTATTTGTATGGAGCGATTTGGCTTTTGTTAGGTTTATACTTTCCATTGCTGATTTATCTGAAAATTGTTTAAAGATTACTCGACCAACTCGTACAGCAATTTGGCTGTATAAAATGCTGTTGGATATTTGTCAAAGTGGGAAATTCAACCATGAACAAATTATCGATACCTGCTCTTTCAATACAAAAAATGATAAAGCATTTGCTTCATCGGGACAGATAACTAATCCGTTTATGAGAAGCACAAGGTTAGAAACACCAATTATTTTAAAATCAGAAATCAAAAAAATTATTTTAGGCGGGGGGCAGGAATTGCTCAGCCCCGAAAGACGTTTTGATGCCATTCTTTATAATTCTCCTGAGTTGTTCTTATGAAATGTATTGATTTATTTGCAGGTTGTGGCGGTTTGTCTTTGGGGTTCGGGCAAGCAGGCTTCGAAGTTTGTGCAGCTTTTGAAAAATGGGATAAGGCAATCGATATTTATAGAAAAAATTTTAACCACCCTGTCTACGAAACTGATTTAACCGATGAACAAACAGCAATTTCGCAGATTTTGAATTATCAACCCGACTTGATCATGGGCGGTCCGCCTTGCCAAGATTTTTCCAGTGCAGGAAAAAGAGATGTTACTTTGGGGCGTGCTGATTTAACTTATCATTTTGCCAATATCGTCTGTTCAGTCCACCCAACTTGGTTTGTGATGGAAAATGTGGAGCAAATTAAGAAAAGCCATATTTTGCATGATGTGATTGAACAATTCAGGCAGGCAGATTATGGGCTGACTTCTGTTATTTTAGATGCTTCCTATTGTGGTGTACCGCAAGCGAGAACCCGTTTTTTCTTAATAGGAAAATTGGGGGAAAAACATAATTTCCTTACACCGATTTTAACTGATCGCTTGGCGGAGAAACCGATGACAGTCCGAGATTATTTGGGTAATTCTTTAAATCTCGAGCATTATTACCGCCACCCGAGAAACTATAACCGACGCGGTATATTCTCTATTGATGAACCTAGTCCGACAATTCGTGGGGTTAACCGTCCTATTCCCAAAGGTTATCAACTGAATAATTGCGACCCGCAAGGCATTGAGTTATCCGAAGTCCGACCACTTACTACCATAGAGCGCAGTTATATCCAAACTTTTCCAGAAAATTTTGTGTTTACAGGAACAAAAACGGATTTGGAACAGATGATAGGAAATGCGGTACCAGTTAATTTGGCTAAGTTTATTGCCGAATCTATCCAAAAATTTATAGAAAACCCACTGGTAAAAAGATATGAAAACACCGATTTGTTTGGAGCAAACGATAACTGTTTCATACTGGCTGACAAGGCTTTACATAGGGATATAAGATATTAAGTTTGAATTATATTTAAGGTTTCATATCAAACCAGTACAGCACAAAAAGCAGCCTGCACTTTTCAAATTGCTTTCCTATTTTCACAATCTCTTTTAAAACAATATGATGCAAGACACCAAAGATTTTTCAGGTAGCCTGAAAGCCGTCCCATCTCCCCCTCCCCGCTACCGCCTGACCAAACTCGGCGAACAAATGGCACGCCTGCCCATCGACCCGAAAATCGCGCGCATTTTGCTGGCGGCGAAGAAACACGACTGCATGGCGGAAATATTGGTGATTGCATCCGCGCTGTCAATTCAAGACCCGCGCGAGCGGCCGTTGGAGGCGCGCGATGCCGCAGCCAAGGCGCATGAACGCTTTACCGACAAGCAATCCGACTTTCTTGCTTATCTGAACATTTGGGACAGCTTCCAGCGCGAGCGCGACAAAGGTTTATCCAACAAGCAATTGGTGCAGTGGTGCCGCCAATATTTCCTGTCGCACCTGCGGATGCGCGAATGGCGCGAGCTGCACCACCAGCTTGCCCAAACCGCGATTGAAATGGGCTTGACCACCAAAGAAGCCGCGTTTAGACAACCTCCTTCCCAAGAACAATTAAGGCCGTCTGAAAGCCAAGGTGACCAAGACTTATCCGCCAAACTCAAACAAAAACAACTGGATAAGAAGCAACACCGCGCCCAAATCCGCGCCGCCAAAGAAGCGGGCTACGAACAAATCCACCGCGCCCTGCTGACCGGCCTTATCGCCAACATCGGCATGAAATCGCCCGACGGCAACGACTACACCGGCGCGCGCGGCAGCCGCTTCCACCTTTTCCCCGCCTCCGCCCTGTTCAAAGCCAAACCCAAATGGGTGATGGCGGCAGAATTGGTTGAGACCACGCGCCTTTACGCGCGCGACGTCGCCGTTATCCAGCCCGAATGGATCGAGCAGGAAGCGCCGCACCTTGTCCGCTACCACTATTTCGAGCCGCACTGGGAACAAAAACGCGGCGAAGTCGTCGCTAGCGAACGCGTGACGCTTTACGGCCTGACCGTATTGCCGCGCCGCCCCGTGTCTTACGGCAAAGTTGCGCCCGAAGAAGCGCGCGAAATCTTTATCCGCGGCGCATTGGTGGCGCAGGAAAGCAATCTTCAGACGGCCTTTTTTGTTCACAATAAAAAGCTGATTAAAGAAATTACCGAACTCGAACACAAATCGCGCAAGCAAGACGTATTGGTCGATGACGAAGCCCTGTTTGCTTTTTATAACGAACGCCTGCCCGAGCTGGTGTGGAAAGACGCGAAAGGCGGCGTTTGGGGAAGTGAAGATTCCGTACGGATTATTGAATCTGACAAAGCCGAAAGGTCGTCTGAAAATGAACGCAATAAGTTTCGCCAAAATGAAAATCACAGCAACACCGTAGGTTGGGTTGAAAACCCAACACCCGCCGTAACCACAAAAACCGTTGGGTTTGACAACCCAACCTACGCCGCCCAACAAACCACCCCCTCCCCCGTGGGGGAGGGCTGGGGAGAGGGCAAAACAGTTGCCGCCCAAACCAATTTTTTCGCAATCTCAGCAAGCCCTCTCCCTACCCCTCTCCCGCATGAGAGGGAACAGAGTGCCGCAGCTTCAACGGTTGCAGACAGCCTGCACAACGTAGTGGATTCCAACGATGCGGACAAGCACGTGCGTGAACCGAGTTCACATACCCGACAAAATGTTTCAGACGACCCCAAACCCAAAAAGCAGCCAGCATCTCAAAAAGGCCGTCTGAAACCTTTGCCCCTTGCCGATATCCGTACCTTTGAAGCCTGGCTCAAAACCGCCGAGCGCGACAATCCGCGCCTGCTGTTCCTCAGCCGCGACGATCTGATGCAACACGCCGCCGCGCACATTACCGAAGAGCAGTTCCCCAAATTCTGGCAAACCGCAGACGGCAAGTTCAAACTTTCCTACCGCTTCGAGCCGCACCATCCGCTCGACGGCATGACCATGACCGTGCCGCTGACCGTCCTCAACCGCCTGCACGCGCCGTCGCTTGAATGGCTGGTGCCCGGTATGTTGCGCGAAAAAATCCAGCTGCTGATTAAAGCCCTGCCGAAGCAAATCCGCCGCATTTGCGTGCCCGTACCCGATTTCATCACCAAATTTCTCGAAAGCAATCCCGACCGCCAAGCCGCCATCATTCCCCAATTGGCGCACTTTATCGCCAAAGGCGCCGGCGATATGCGGATTCTCGAGCAAATCGACCAAGACGCATGGGCAGGGCAAGAATTGCCCGAACACTGCTATCTGAATCTGCGCATTATCGACGACGGCGGACAAGAGCTTGCCGGTGGCCGCAAACTGCATGAATTGCAACAACAACTCGGCCAAGCCGCCACCACCACCTTCCGCGACAACACCCAAGAATTCGAGCGCGACAACGTCACCGCATGGGACATCGGCACCCTGCCCGAATCCATCAAATTCGCACGCGGCAAACAACAGCTCACCGGCTATCTCGGCTTGCAAAAAGAAAAAGACGGCCGCATCGCCCTGCGCCTGTTCGACACGTCCGCCGCCGCCGAACAGGCACACCGTCAAGGCGTGATTGAATTGATGAAGCTGCAATTAAAAGAGCAGGTAAAAGATTTGAACAAAGGCATTCAAGGCTTTACCCAAGCCGCCATGCTGCTCAAACACATCAACGCCGACACCCTGCGCGACGACCTCACCCAAGCCGTCTGCGACCGCGCCTTTATCGGCGAAGACGAGCTGCCGCGCAACGAAAAAGCCTTCAAAGAGCAAATCAAACGCGCCCGCAGCCGCCTGCCCGCCGTCAAAGAAGCCCTCAGCCGCTACTTGCAGGAAACCGCCGCCGCTTACGCCGAACTCAACGGCAAACTAGGCAAGCATCCATTGACCCACCTCCTGCGACAACGCCTGCAAACCCTGCTTGCCCCCGGCTTTGCCAGCCATACCCCGTGGGCACAATGGCCGCGCCTGCCCATCTACCTCAAAGCCATGACCCTGCGTCTCGAAAAATACAGCAGCAACCCCGCCCGCGACGCAGCCCGCGAAGCCGATATACAGGAATTGGAACAAATGTGGCAGGAAAAAACCGACGGCTTGGTGAAACAAGGACAACCCGTTTCAGACGACCTCGCCGCGTTTAGATGGATGATTGAAGAATTGAGAGTGTCGCTGTTCGCGCAGGAGTTGAAGACGCCGTATCCGGTGTCGGTGAAGCGGTTGTTGAAGGTGTGGGGGGGATAAGATGAATAAAGGCTACCTGAAAAACTTCAGGCAGCCCAAAAGATCTATTTCTTCTTCCTGTGCTGTATTGGCCTATTGGGGTCTTTAACCAACTTTTCTAATGTGAAAGACTCTACACCACTCGGCAACCATTCCAAAGTTCCATGTTCCATTACATATGCTAGTGGAACTTTGGGGTTATTAATATCCTTACTTGTTGCATTCCACTTTTCCTCCCATTTTGAATAGAAAAACTCCATATCATGTGGCTTTAAACGATAGATTGCTTGTATTTCTATCCCTTTGAATGGAACAAAAAACCAATCAACCTGCCGATATTTATGAATAATTATTGGATTAAGGTGATGATGCGTAGAAAAACTACGTTGCAAATCAATATTTAATGTTTTAATTTCATATTCATTTCCGTCTTTATCGAAAGCGTCATTTCCTTCGCGAGAGCCGTCAGTATGTAATCCAAGATACATAAATATTTGCAGATACTTTCCCCCATTATCTTGAAAAATATCATTAATGTTATATTTATCTGCAAGCTCTTGATACTCTCTTATATACGGCAACAAGCGATTCAGCTTCTCTAAATCAGTTTCTTGATTTTCAATTAACATCATAGTTTCAAAAGCTCCATAATATCTAAATCTAGAGCTTTTGCTAATTTTTCCATATTATCAATGGAAATATTTTTAACTCCTCGCTCTACCGCGCTAACATAAGTGCGGTGCAGATTACTTAAATCAGCAAGTTCTTCTTGAGAAAGATTTTTTGTGTGTCTAACCTGTTTTAGGTTATATGCAAATCGTAGACGTGCAGACATATGAGATATGTAGTCAAAGTAAAAATGCTATAATGCCCTCTTGACTTTTTTAAATCTACATTCTATAAATCTCATTTTGAACTTTTTGAGTTTCTATTATGTTTTTCAACTTTGACAAATCCCCTCTTTACTCCACTGATTTAGGTGCAGCCTATGTTGCTGACTCCCTGGATATGCTCGCGCAAATACCAGATGAATCTATCCATTTAGTTATTACATCCCCCCCATTTGCATTGCAAAGAAAAAAAGAATACGGGAATAAGGAGCAACATGAGTATGTAGAATGGCTATTCAAATTTGCACAACTCGTTCACAAGAAATTAACTTCAACAGGCTCATTCGTAATAGATTTGGGAGGAGCATATCAAAAAGGAGTCCCTGTCCGAAGTCTGTATAATTATCGTGTCTTAATTAAGTTTTGTGATGAAATTGGGTTTCATTTAGCGGAGGAATTTTTTTGGCATAACCCATCTAAACTCCCATCTCCAATTGAATGGGTAAATAAGAGAAAGATTCGTGCCAAAGATTCTGTAAATACAGTATGGTGGCTTTCTAAAACAGAATGGCCTATGGCAGATATATCGAAAGTTTTAACAGAATATTCTGAGCGCATGAAGAAATTAATTAAAAATCCTAGTGATTACTATACACCTGCCAAACGACCATCTGGGCATGATATTGGTAGTTCTTTTGGAAAAAATAATGGTGGAGCTATTCCTTCCAACTTACTACAAATTTCCAATTCAGAGGCTAATTCACTCTATCTAAGGGCCTGTAAGATTGCAGAAATTAAAGCTCATCCAGCACGTTTCCCTACTAAATTACCGGAGTTTTTTATTAAATTCCTTACACAGCCGAATGATATTGTTGTGGATATTTTTGCGGGATCAAATACAACTGGTTTAGCGTGTGAAAAGCTAGGCCGAAAATGGCTTGCCTTTGAAAAAGTTCCTGAATATCTCGCTGCATCAGCTTTCAGATTTATAAATGAACCTGGAAATGCTAAATTTATTTTTCAAAATCTAATCTCAAATACAGAATTAAATACTAAATTTACTTCAAACAAATCCATAGCATCCTCATAGTGTAAGCTATGCATGCATCCAATCACATATGTGCCTTTCAGTAAACATTCTATTCATAAATCACGCAAAACTTGGAATCCGTGTGTAGGGTATGTGCAGTACGCACGCGGTCTTTCTAAACTACTTCCCTTTCCACCCAAACCAAAGGTCGTCTGAAACCCATTTTCAGGCGACCTTTTGCCACCTTGCCAAACAAGAATTTCCGCCACCCTCTCCTCAAACGCCGCCCGAGCCAGTAAGCTCCCCATATTTCAACAACTTCTTAGAAACCAACCATGCCCTGTATCCACTCGTCCTACCTGTTCCTGCCCCACATCGCCGAACGCGGCCTGCTTTATTTTCAGCAGGGCAAGGTTCGCGACGTCGAAAAAACTTCCTCAGGGCGTTATCGGGCGGAGGTGTGCGGTTCGGAAAACTATTGGATATGGCTGAAGCTGGATAGTGATTTGTACATTAAGGACGGGGGCTGCGATTGCCCTTATGTCTAAGAGTGCAAATATACCTTAACTTACTATATTGCATAGGAAAAATACAAGCCTATAACGAATTGGAAACAAAATGCCGTCTGAAAACATTTTCAGACGGCATTATAGAATCCGTTCATCCTTTCAGATTAGGAATGTACACCCCTATACAATTTTTGCTACCATGCCCCATAAATCCACGGCTAAAGATATCCTTATTATGTCCTATGATTTACCGAAACGGCTTGTAATCGGCTTAGCATCAAGTGCCCTATTCGACTTATCCGAATCGGATAATATATTTAGAATAGAAGGGGCAGAAACCTATAGGCAATATCAGAGGGAAAAACAAAACCATCCCCTAAAAAAAGCGTTGTCTTTCCATTTATCAAAAACTCTGTCAATCAATGAAATAAACCCAAACGATCCACCGATTGGGTTTATTCTTTTATCCGGAAACAATCCAGATACGGATTACGGGTCATAACTATAGGCTTAATATTACACGATTCTCATTCCCTCAAGGCGGAAACCCGTACAAATACTGAAACACTATCGATTGATTTGTAAACAAGCCTACTTAAGTAACTTGCAGTCTTTATCATTTCCTTTAAAATAATCCAGCCCGTCATTACACGAACTGGCGGACTTCTTGCAAATAAAGGTTACTAGATTTTCATTCATCTTAATAATAAAAGGATTTTTATCTTTATCTATGGCTACCGCCTTCAACATAAATTTACTGTCTAAAGCCCCGCGCGCGATTCCATTCAAACGGATACAAAAGCCTTCTGCCTCTTTAATCGGCAAACTTGGCCATTTGGTAGATGTTTGTTTAAACCTCCCATTCTGCAGATAAAACTTTTCCATAAAATGTGCATTTTCTAACAAGGCTGCCCGCACTGCATTTATCTTTGCTTTCTCAACATAATTACGATAGCTCGGATAAACAATTAAAGCAAGTACAGACAATATCAAGACCACTGATATTAATTCAACCAACGTAAATCCCCGATTATCAGTCATTACTTTACTTCCAATAAGAACAGATTATTCAACATACTTCTTTGAACAGACTTACTATCCCATTCAGCAGTATGCATATTTCCCACTCTATTTTTTAGCTGCGGGCAGCACCGGTTTGGCGGGGGCTTTGGGTGCGGGCGCGCCGACCGAAGCCTGGTCCTTCAGCTTCGCCAGCACCGCCGGGC
>NZ_CATQFT010000015.1:0-11339 GCF_958267405.1 Neisseria maigaei
GGGGGGGGGGGGGTGATGCATAATGTCTCCTCGATATGGATGAAACTTTTTAAGTTTACGGCAAATTGCCGATTTTATCGTATTTCCTTTTCGGTTGAAACTCCGCCACTTGGACATCTGTCCTTCGGGGCGGCAGGATCAGACTTTATAGTGGATTAACAAAAATCAGGACAACACATAGGGCAACGCTTTATGTGCCGTCTTGTGTGTTGAAACATCAGCATAGGAAACACATAAAAAGCCGGCTGTTTTGCGCCTGAGTACCGTATTGGTCAAAATGCCGTCTGAAACCGACAACAGGGTTTCAGACGGCATTTCCGTCAATTTTCCCTTTATCTGCCGAACAGGTTGGCGATATTTTCCATCTGTTCTTCGGTAAAACCGTTTTCGCCCAATCTGGCGGCAACTGCCCATTCGCCCGACAAACCGTGTTCCGCACCGAGCTGCCGCCATTTTTCGACTTTGGCTTCGGCTGTGGTTTTTTCGGGCAGCGGTTTGACGGGAATCCTGCTTTTGGGGACGGTATTCATCGGTTTGCCCCTAATCGATGGAATAGCCGCGAAGATACTGTATCCGTTCGCGCGTCATCCGCGTGTCGCACTGCAATTTGAGATATTCGGCGTATTCTTTCCCGTCTGCCTGCGCGGCGGCTTGTCGGCAGTTGCTGATTTTTTCCTGCGCCCACTTGCGTTGTTCGCCGACCAACTCTTTTTGCACGTCGGTATCGAGTCCTCCCCAAAGTTTGGTAATTTCAGATTCCGCACGCTGGTTTTGTACGCGCGCCTCTTCCACTTCGCCCCGTGATACGGTAACGGTATCGGCACGCTCGCCGTCGTCAGGATGCAGGATTTCCGGTTCGGGCGCGCCTTCTGCGGCTTGGGGTACGCCCGCATCGCCGCCGCCGGCATTGTGTTCCAAAATGTCTTCGGGCGTGGGTTTGGACGGCGGTTCGGGGGCTTTTCCGCTCAAAATCCTGACCGCGTCTTCTTTTTTCACCGCCTTGCCGTCTATCATCACGATGCTCTTCACGCCGTAAGGCAGCAACGCGGCAGACAGCGTTTGCGCCGCCATACCGACCGTGTTGTCGACAAATGCCGTCTGACCGTCTTTGACGGGCAGGAAGCGGACGGCTGCCGTCAATACGCCGTCTTTAAATTCGACATTGCCGCCCGTCTTCTGCCGCACGATGTCTGCCAAAGACGTTTCCCCATACAACAGGGGGCTGTTTGCCTCAGCATCGGCAAGCGTTTCAGACGGCACGGTAATGTTCAAATCGGCGATACAGAACGTGCGCCCGCCTTCCTGCGTTTCCGAAGCGTGTTCCAAAGAAAACGCCAAACCGTAGGCAGCAGCGATAATTTTGTCGGCATCGACAAACTGCCTGCCGTCTTCGCGCGCGAAAGAACGCGCTTCCTGCGTGAGCGTTTCCTGAATATTGCCGCGTATGTCCTGCAACACGGCGGGGTTGGCGCATTCCAATGCCTTGGGCGGTTCTTCCCTGCCGCACGCGGCAAGCAGCAGGGCAAACGGCAGCGCAATGAGTTTCCGATACATGATGTTCCTTCCAAACGGTGCAGACCGATGGCGGCTATCATAGCAAAAGCACCTGCAGGCGGTAAACCTTGCAGGTGCTTTGTCGGAAAGGCGGAAAATCAGCCTTTAAAGAAATTCACAAAGCCGGTGAGAATCGCCGCATTAATCAAATCGACGAAGAACGCGCCGACCATAGGCACAATCAAAAACGCCTTATGCGACGCGCCGAAAGTATGCGTGATGGACTGCATATTTGCCACCGCCGTCGGCGTTGCACCCAAACCGAAACCACAGTGGCCGGCAGCCAACACCGCCGCATCATAGTCGCGCCCCATAAAGACATAGGTAACAAAAGTCGCGTACAAAACCATCACCACGGTTTGTACGGCAAGAATCACGGTTACAGGACCCGCCAAACCGGTCAGCTCCCACAGTTTCAGGTTCAGCAACGCCATTGCCAAGAAAAGCGAAAGCGAAGCATTGCCGAACACATCGATGGCGCGGTCGAACATATTGACCTTGAATGCGGCGGTGAGGATGTTGCGGATGACCACGCCGCCAAACAGACACCACACGAATTTGGGCAGGTCGAACAGGTATTCTTTGTCGAAGCCGTCCATAATCTCGGCAAACGCCAGACACGCGGCAAACATAGCCAGTGTTTCAACGGCAGATTCAGCCGTAATCAGGCGGGTGCGTTTTGCCTGCTCGAACACGTCGTCCGCATTGTCGTCCTGAGCCTGTTTTCCGTTTTCAACCGGTTTGCGCCCCATTTTATTGATCAGGCGGCGTGCAACCGGGCCGCCGATCAGACCGCCGAACACCAGCCCGAAAGTTGCAGAAGCCATACCCAAGCCGGTTGCGCCGACCAAACCGTATTTGGTTTCAAAATCCGGTCCCCAGGCACCCGCCGTGCCGTGTCCGCCCGTCAGCGTAACCGAACCGGTAATCAGACCGATGAGCGGGTCCAAACCCAAAGCGGAAGCCAGTCCGACCCCGACAAAGTTTTGCACCAAGATAAATCCGCCCACAATCGCGGTAAACACCACCAGCGGCAAACCGCCCGCCTTCAAACGGGAAAAATCCGCGCTCAAGCCGATGGACGTGAAGAAAATCAGCATAAACGCATCTTGCAGCGGTTTTTCAAACTTGAAGCTCACGCCGTACGCCTCGTGCAGCGCAAACAGGATAATCGCGGCAATCAGCCCGCCCGCCACGGGTTCGGGGATGTTAAAATCACGCAATAACTTGATTTTCTTAACTAAAACCTTGCCGACCAGCAAAACCAAAGTGGCGGCAATCAAAGTGTAATAACTGTTAAACGCCCATTCCATATCGTTTGACCTCCTAAAATGTTTTTCTTTATGTCCGCCCGAA
Source organism: Neisseria maigaei (assembly GCF_958267405.1). NCBI lineage: Bacteria > Pseudomonadati > Pseudomonadota > Betaproteobacteria > Neisseriales > Neisseriaceae > Neisseria > Neisseria maigaei. The sequence continues at coordinate 2,911 of NZ_CATQFT010000015.1, forward strand.
GGGGCGCAGGCGCAGGGATATTAGGGGAACAGTTAAGGCTTGTCAAAGAATTGCCGTTTTTTACAACTATTTTTTACAAACAAAATGCCGTCTGAAACTCCGTTCAGACGGCATCGGGCATCCGCACCTGTTCAATAATTGGTCGAACAGAACTGCTCGCGCTTGTCCGCATCGGCGGCATAACACGTCAAACCCATACCTGCCGCATTGCTGTTGGCCGCTTTCGCACCCGGTTTTTTGTTCACCGAAACCTTGCCGTTTTTTCCGATTTCCACAGTTACGCCTTTGCCGTTTTTCAGCTTCCATTTCAACACTTGCGCATCGGCACTTTGGCACTTGCTGACCGCGCAGCCGCCCTCCACTGCGACATTGCCGTTTTTATAGATTACACACTGCTGCTGGCTGTCGGCACAGGCGGCAAACGCAGAAACCGAAAAACAGGACACCAGCGCGGCAAACATCAATTTCTTCATGGTTCGGACTCCTTATTTAAACAGGTTGGCAATAATTTGAAACTATACGCCTGTCGCCATGCCCCTGCCACAACCAAATCAAATGCCGTCTGAACAGTCTTCAGACGGCATCATAGGAATACACATATTTGAAACAACAGAAAAAGCAGGGGCAAAACCCGCCACTGCATCTGTCACTGTACATCCCTACTGTCGGACTTACCGCTTCAACTTTGCCAACGCATCCGCCATCGCCGAATTGGTTGGGGCACGGTCGTTGCGTTGGGGTTTGCGGCCGGCCGGCCGTTCGCGGCTGCGGTTTTCAGACGGCATTTTATGTTTTGCGCCGCCCGGTTCGTCATCCAAGCGCATGGTCAGCGCAATGCGTTTACGCGCAACATCGACTTCCAGCACTTTCACTTTCACCACGTCGCCGGCTTTCACCACTTCGCGCGGGTCTTGGACGAACTTGTTGGACAGCGCGGAGATATGCACCAAGCCGTCCTGATGCACGCCGATGTCCACGAACGCGCCGAAGTTGGCGACGTTGGAAACCACGCCCTCGAGTATCATACCGACTTGCAAGTCGCTGATTTCATGGATGCCTTCGGCAAACGATGCCGTCTGAAACGCACCGCGCGGATCGCGGCCGGGTTTTTCCAGTTCGGACAGGATGTCCAGAATGGTCGGCAGTCCGAAGCGTTCGTCGGTGAAGTCGGATGCTTTGATTTGCTTCACGCGCTCGCGGTTGCCGATGAGTTCGGCGGCGGTAATGCCTTGTTGCGCCAGCATTTTGGCGACGACGGGATAGGCTTCGGGATGCACCGCGCTCGCGTCCAGCGGCTCTTTGCCGCCGTTAATCCGCAAAAAGCCTGCCGCCTGCTCGAAGGTTTTTTCACCCAAACGCGGTACTTTCAGCAATTTTTTGCGGCTGTCGAACGCGCCGTTTTCATCGCGGTAGGCGACGATGTTTTGGGCAAGGGTTTGATTCAAACCGGAAATCCGCGCCAAGAGCGGGGCGGACGCGGTGTTCACGTCCACGCCGACGGCGTTCACGCAGTCTTCGACCACCGCGTCCAGCGATTTGGCGAGCTGGCTTTGGTTCACATCGTGCTGATACTGGCCCACGCCGATGGATTTGGGGTCGATTTTGACCAACTCAGCAAGCGGGTCTTGCAGCCTGCGGGCGATGGACACCGCGCCGCGCAGGGAAACGTCCAAGTCGGGGAACTCGCGCGCCGCCAGTTCGGACGCGGAATAAATCGACGCACCGGCTTCAGAAACGACGATTTTGTGCAGCCCCATTTCCGGCATTCCGCGCACCAGTTCGCCCGCGATTTTGTCGGTTTCGCGGCTGGCGGTGCCGTTGCCGATGGCGATGAGCTTCACACCGTGCTGCTTAATCAGGCGCGACAGCGTTGCCAACATATTGTTTTCTTGATGCAAATAGACGATGACGGTATCCAGCAGCTTGCCCGTGTCGTCCACCACGGCGCATTTCACGCCGTTCTTGTAGCCGGGGTCGAGGCCCAAAGTCGTCAGCCGTCCGGCAGGCGCAGCAAGCAACAAGTCTTTGAGATTGCGGGCGAACACGGTAATTGCGTCGGTGTCGGCGGCTTCTTTCAAACGATTTAGGGCTTCAAGTTCCAGCGATAAAAAGATTTTCGCGCGCCAAGTCAGGCGAACGGTGTCGCGCAGCCATTTGTGGCCGTCTGAAACGTTGCAGCGGCGGGCGATGATTTGCTCGTATTCGCTTTGCTGGGTAATCGGCGTGTCGTCGGGCTGGTATTTGAGCGCGATGTTCAACACACCTTCGTTGCGGCCGCGCAAAACCGCCAGCGCGCGGTGGCTGGGCATGACGCGGACGGGTTCGCGGTGGTCGAAATAATCGCTGAATTTTTCGCCTTCGGTTTCTTTGCCTTCAATGACTTGCGCGTGGATTTCGGCTTCGTTCCACAACTTATCGCGCAGCGTGCCGATGAGTTCCGCGTCTTCGGCAAACTGTTCCATCAAAATTGCACGCGCGCCGTCCAGTGCGGCTTTGGCGTCGGGGACGTTTTCGTTCAGGTAGCCTTGTGCGGCGGCTTCCGCGTCTTGCGGCTGCTCAGCAAGCAACACGTCCGCCAGCGGCTGCAAACCGTGTTCGCGCGCGATTTGCGCCTTGGTGCGGCGTTTGGGCTTGTAGGGCAGATATAGGTCTTCCAGCGCGGTTTTGTTGTCGGCGGCTTCGATTTGCGCCCTGAGGTCGTCTGAAAGCTTGCCTTGCTCTTCAATGCTTTTTAACACAACGGCTTTGCGCTCTTCCAACTCGCGCAGGTATTGCAGCCGCTCGGCAAGCTGTCGCAGCTGCGTATCGTCCAGCCCGCCCGTGGCTTCTTTACGGTAACGCGCGATAAAGGGGACAGTCGCGCCGTCGTCCAAAAGCTCGATAGCGGCATTGATTTGCGCGGTAGTGGCGGAGAGTTCTTGGGAGAGGATTTGGGTAATGTTCATAAATTGCCTCCGTGATGCCGTCTGAACAGCCGACGGCGCAATGTGGGTAATCGTTTGGAAAAGATGAAGATAATACTGATATACTTTGCCCGATACAATCTGAAAGGAATGTTTATGACCGTCCTGATTACCGGCGGCACCGGCTTTATCGGTTCGCACACTGCCGTCTCGCTCGTCCAATCCGGTTACGATGCCGTGATTCTGGATAATCTGTGCAACTCGTCTGCCGCCGTCCTCCCGCGCCTTCGGCAAATTACCGGCAGAAACATACCGTTTTATCAGGGCGACATCCGCGACCGTCAGATTTTGAGGCAGATTTTTTCGGAACACGAAATCGAATCCGTCATCCATTTTGCCGGTTTGAAGGCAGTGGGGGAAAGCGTTGCCGAGCCGATGAAATATTACGGCAACAATGTTTACGGCAGCTTGGTGCTGGCGGAAGAAATGGCGCGCGCGGGCGTGTTCAAAATCGTATTCAGCTCGTCGGCAACCGTTTACGGCGATGCGGAAAAAGTCCCCTATACGGAAGATATGCGCCCGGGCGATACCGCTAATCCTTACGGTGCGTCCAAAGCGATGGTGGAACGGATGTTAACCGACATCCAAAAAGCCGATCCGCGTTGGAGCGTGATTTTGTTGCGCTATTTCAACCCGATCGGCGCGCACGAAAGCGGCTTGATCGGCGAACAGCCCAACGGTATTCCCAACAACCTTTTGCCCTATATCTGCCAAGTGGCTTCGGGCAGGCTGCCGCAACTGTCGGTATTCGGCGGCGATTATCCGACCCCCGACGGTACGGGAATGCGCGACTATATTCATGTGATGGATTTGGCAGAAGGGCATATCGCGGCAATGAAGGCGAAAGGCGGCGTTGCCGGCGTACATTTGTTCAACTTGGGTTCGGGGCGCGCCTATTCCGTTTTGGAAATCATCCGTGCCTTTGAAGCCGCTTCCGGCTTAAATATTCCCTATCAAATCCAACCCCGCCGCGCCGGAGACTTGGCGTGTTCCTTTGCCGACCCGTCCCATACCAAACAAGAGACTGGCTGGGAAACCAAACGCAGCCTTGCGCAAATGATGGAGGATTCGTGGCGTTGGGTCAGCCGCAACCCCAACGGATATGGGGATTAAATGCAAACCGCAAACAAAAAAACCATCCTTGTTACCGGAGGCGCGGGCTTTATCGGTTCTGCCGTTGTCCGCCATATTATCCGAAACACCCGGGACGCTGTCGTCAATGTCGATAAGCTGACTTATGCCGGCAATTTGGAATCTCTGACCGAGGTAGCAGGCAATCCACGCTATGCTTTTGAGCAAGTGGATATTTGCGACCGATCCGAACTCGACCGCGTGTTCGCACAACACCAGCCTGATGCCGTGATGCACTTGGCGGCGGAAAGCCATGTCGACCGCTCTATCGATTCGGCAGGCGAGTTTATCCAAACCAATATCGTCGGCACATTCAATCTGCTGGAAGCTGCGCGCGCCTACTGGCAACAAATGCCGTCTGAAAAACGCGAAGCCTTCCGTTTCCACCATATTTCCACCGATGAAGTCTATGGCGATTTGCACGGCACAGACGATTTGTTTACCGAGACCACGCCATACACGCCGTCCAACCCCTACTCCGCCTCCAAAGCCGCTGCCGACCACCTCGTCCGCACGTGGCAGCGGACTTACGGGCTGCCCGCCATTGTCAGCAACTGTTCCAATAATTACGGCCCCCGACAATTCCCCGAAAAACTCATCCCGCTGATGATTCTGAACGCACTTGGCGGCAAACCGCTGCCCGTGTACGGCGACGGTATGCAAATCCGCGACTGGCTGTTTGTCGAAGATCATGCCCGCGCGCTGTATCAGGTTGTTACCGAAGGTGTTGTCGGCGAGACCTACAATATCGGCGGCCACAATGAAAAAACCAATCTCGAAGTGGTCAAAACCATCTGCACCCTGCTGGAAGAGCTTGTTCCTGAAAAACCGGCGGGTGTGGCACGTTATGAAGATTTGATTACTTTCGTACAAGACCGCCCCGGCCACGATGTCCGCTACGCCGTCGATGCGGCGAAAATCAGGCGGGATTTGGGCTGGCAGCCTTTGGAAACTTTTGAATCCGGCATCCGCAAAACCGTGCAATGGTATTTGGACAACAAAACCTAGTGGCAAAACGTATTGAACGGCAGCTATCGTTTGGAACGTTTAGGCACCGGAAAATAAGTTTTCAGACGGCATCCCGACGCAATGCCGTCTGAAAACCCATCGCAAAGGAAGAAAGAAAAGATGAAAGGCATCATACTGGCAGGCGGCAGCGGTACGCGCCTCTACCCCATCACGCGCGGCGTGTCCAAACAGCTCCTGCCCGTGTACGACAAACCGATGATTTATTACCCCTTGTCGGTTTTGATGCTGGCGGGAATCCGAGATATTTTGGTGATTACCGCGCCCGAAGACAACGCCTCTTTCAAACGCCTGCTTGGCGACGGTAGCGATTTCGGCATTTCTATCAGCTATGCCGTTCAACCCAGTCCGGACGGCTTGGCACAGGCATTTATCATCGGCGAAGACTTTATCGGCAACGGCAATGTCTGCCTCATCTTGGGCGACAATATTTTTTACGGTCAGTCGTTTACGCAAACATTGAAACAGGCGGCAGCGCAAACGCACGGCGCAACCGTGTTTGCTTATCAGGTCAAAAACCCCGAACGTTTCGGCGTGGTTGAATTTGACGAAAACTTCCGCGCCGTTTCTATCGAAGAGAAACCGCAACGGCCCAAATCCGATTGGGCGGTAACCGGCTTGTATTTCTACGACAACCGCGCTGTCGAGTTCGCCAAACAGCTCAAACCGTCCACACGCGGTGAATTGGAAATTTCCGACCTCAACCAAATGTATTTGGAAGACGGTTCGCTCTCCGTTCAAATATTGGGACGCGGTTTCGCATGGCTGGACACCGGCACGCACGAAAGCCTACACGAGGCGGCTTCCTTCGTCCAAACCGTACAAAACATCCAAAACCTGCACATCGCCTGCCTCGAAGAAATCGCCTGGCGCAACGGTTGGTTGACGAAAAAAGATGTGGAAACACGCGCAAAACATTTGGAAAAAACCGCCTACGGGCAATACCTGCTGCACCTGATCGGCAAATAAATGCCGTCCGAACGCCCCGACGGCTTTCAGACGGCATCCAAACCGCAAAAAACAGCGGTAACGATACCGCCAAAGGACTTTATGGACATCATCGACACCGCCCTCCCCGACGTAAAAATTTTAAAACCGCAAGTCTTCACAGACGGGCGCGGCTTTTTTATGGAAACCTTCCGAGACGGGTGGTTCAAAGAAAATATTGCCGACCGAACCTTTGTTCAGGAAAACCATTCCCAATCACGCAAAGGCGTATTGCGCGGCCTGCACTACCAAACCGAAAACACACAAGGCAAACTCGTACGCGTAGTTGTCGGCAAAGTGTTCGACGTGGCCGTCGATATGCGCGAAGGTTCGCCGACTTTCGGCAAATGGGCGGGCGCAACCTTGTCGGCGCAAAACCAATACCAGCTTTGGATACCCGAAGGCTTCGCACACGGGTTTTGCGTTTTGGGCGACGAGGCGGAAGTCGTGTACAAATGCACGGACTATTACAACCCGGAAGCCGAACAGGTTTTAATATGGAACGACCTGGCAATCGGCATAGGCTGGCCGCTTCAAACCGCGCCGCTGCTGTCGCCCAAAGACCTTGCCGGCAAAACGTGGGCGCAAGCCGAAAAGCTCCGCCTTCCGCTTTCCCGATAAAAAATGCCGTCTGAACACTTCAGACGGCATTTTTTCCGACAGCCTACCTGCCCGCCTTCAGTACGCGCCGTGCAAAAACAATCATCCCGGTAGTGAAGAACGCCAAGCCCAGCCAAGAAGCGGCGGCATCCCGGTTTTCCAAATGCAACTGACAACAAACCCCTGCATAATGTTAAGTTTAAAAAAACAGTTATCCCGCCCTGCCTCATACTGCCTTGAAAATAAAAAACTATTTCCAAACAAACAAAAACAGCCGTATCAGGGAGGTTTCCCGATACGGCTGCTTGTTTCCAAACCTTAAAATCAATCAAACAAATCGCGCAACTTGTCTAAAAACGATTTCTTGCGCGGTGTTTGATTTTCCAAACCGGTAGAAATCCGCTCAAATTCTTCCAAAAGCTCTTTTTGACGGTCGGTCAAATTGACAGGCGTTTCGACAACAATATGGCAGTACAAATCGCCGGTCGCGCTGCTGCGTAAAGATTTGATGCCCTTACCTTTCACTCGCATCCTTCTGCCTGTCTGGGTTTCTTTGGGAATAGTAAGCTTAACCTTGCCATCCAACGTTGGTACTTCCAACTCACCGCCCAGAGCAGCCGTGGCAAAACTAATCGGCAGTTCACAATGCAAATCCAAACCATCGCGTTGGAAAATCTTATGCGCCCGAATGCGGACGGTTACATACAGGTCGCCGGCAGGCGCACCGTGCGTACCCGGCCCGCCTTCGCCGCTCAAACGGATACGCTGCCCGTCATCGATACCGGCGGGAATATTGACTTCCACCGTCTTGACCGCCTTATTCCGCCCCGCGCCACGGCATTTGACGCAAGGTTCTTTAATGTGTTTGCCCGCACCGTGGCAGGTCGGACAAGTCTGCTGCATACGGAAAATCGCCTGCTGGATGTGTACCGTACCCGAACCTTTGCAAGTCGGGCAGGTTTCCGGGGATGTCCCCGGTTTCGCGCCGCTGCCGTTACAGACATCACACGCCTCATAAGTTGGAATATTGATGCGTTTCTTCACACCTTTTGCGGCTTCTTCAAGCGTGATTTCGATACCGACTTGAACGTCCTCACCCTGATAATCAGGCTGGGCGCGCCCCGAACCGCCTCCAAACATTTGGCTGAAAATATCCCCAAAGTCAAAACCCTGCGCACCGCCAAACCCTCCGAAGCCCCCCTGGCCGCCGCCTTCAAACGCCGCATGACCATACTGGTCGTACATAGCGCGCTTTTCCTTGTCGGACAAAGTTTCATACGCCTTTTGTACTTCTTTAAACTTCTCTTCCGCCTCTTTATTGTCAGGATTGCGGTCGGGATGGTATTTCATCGCCAATTTACGGTAGGCTTTTTTAATCTCATCATCGGTAGCTGTTCTTGCCACACCCAGCGTCGCATAAAAATCTTGATTACTCATTTTTTCATCTAATTCAAAATAAAATCACGGCTTAAAATAAGGGCAATTGCGCAAAACACAAGACAAACAGACTGCCATAGCCTACAAACTGAAACGGAATACACTTGCCGTCTGAAATCTTCAGGTATGCACGACACAAAAACTTAGACAGGCATAAAACCAACCGCCATGAAGTGTTTTGGTTATAAAAACGCCGCCCGAACGCATATTCAGACGGCATTTCCTTTGCATTGATTCATTCCCCGATATAGCGCAGGTCTTTCTCCAGCCATTTCCCTTCCAAAC
>NZ_CATQFT010000016.1:0-18739 GCF_958267405.1 Neisseria maigaei
GATTATTGATTTTTCGCGAAACCATTTGATCATATGACAAGATGTGTATCCACCTTAACTTAATGATTTTTACCAAAATCATTAGGGGATTCATCAGCGCTTTGTCCGAACAGAGAAAGAGCCTGCTGATGTCGGGTATTGCCGGAATCGAAGGGCATTTTTCCCGTATGGACACCGTAACTGTGTACAGCAAGGCAACCAAACAGCCCTTAGGTAAAGGGCGCGTCCTTTTCGGCTCCGCCGCCGCCGAAGACCTGCTCAAATCGCGTAAGGCGAAAGGCGTGTTCATCCATCGGGACGACTGGATTTCCATCACGCCCGAAATACGCCTGCTTCTGACCGAATTTTAGAAAAGGAAACCCATGTCAAACACACAAAAACAGCTTGCCCTTGCCAAAGCGGCAAAAAAATCCGCCAACACGGCGGATACGGCAGAAAAAAACCGCGCGCTGCTTGCTATGGCGGACAGTCTGGAAGCGGCGACGGAAGATATTTTGGCGGCAAATCGTTTGGATTTGGAAGCGGCGGCAGGCAAAATTCCCGAAAGCATGACCGACCGCCTTTTGTTGGACGGCAAACGCATTTGCGCGATGGCGGACGGCATTAGGGCAGTTGCCGCGCTGCCCGACCCCGTGGGCGAAATACTGGAAACCTCGACTTTGCCCAACGGCTTGGAAATCGTCAAAAAGCGCGTGGCGATGGGCGTTATCGGCATTATTTACGAAAGCCGCCCGAACGTTACGTCCGATGCGGCGGCTTTGGCACTGAAAAGCGGCAGCGCGGTCGTACTCCGCAGCGGCAAAAATGCATTCCAATCCGCACGCGCCATCGTTGCCGCCCTGAAAACGGGGTTGGCGCAAACCCGCATCGACCCCGACGCGCTCCAGTTGATTGAAGACACAGGGCGTGAGGGCAGTTACGAAATGATGAGGGCGAAAGATTATCTAGACCTGCTGATTCCGCGCGGCGGGGCGGGGCTGATACGGGCGGTGGTTGAAAATGCCGTCGTGCCGGTCATTGAAACGGGAACGGGCATTGTCCACATCTACGTCGATAAAGATGCGGACTTAGAAAAGGCAATCCGCATTGTCCGCAACGCCAAAACCGGCCGCCCGTCCGTGTGCAACTCGATGGAAGTGCTGCTGGTGCATGAAGACATTGCTGCCGACTTCCTGCCCAAGCTCGAACGTCTGTTGGTTCGCAACCGTATAGAAGCCGGACTGCCGCCCGTCCGCTTCCGTTTGGATCCTCAGGCGGCTCGGCATATCGGCGGCGAAGCGGCGGGTGCAGACGATTTCGACACCGAGTTTTTAGACTACATCCTCGCCGTAAAAACCGTCGCTTCGGTCGAAGAGGCGGTCGGGCACATCGAAACGCACGGCACGCACCATTCAGACGGAATCGTTACCGAAAACCGCCACGCTGCGGATTATTTCACCTCGCACGTCGATTCTGCCGCCGTGTATGTCAACGCGTCCACGCGCTTTACCGACGGCGGCGAATTCGGCTTGGGTTGCGAAATAGGCATCTCCACGCAGAAACTCCACGCCCGGGGCCCGATGGGTTTGAAAGAGCTGACGAGTTACAAATACATCGTACAAGGCACGGGACAGGTTAGGGAATAATCCGAATTCAAACGTCTGTATAGTGGATTAACAAAAACCAGTACGGCGTTACCTCGCCTTAGCTCAAAGAGAACGATTCTCTAAGGTGCTGAAGCACCAAGTGAATCGGTTCCGTACTATTTGTACTGTCTGCGGCTTCGTCGCCTTGTCCTGATTTTTGTTAATCCACTATAAAAATGCCGTCTGAAACAGTCTTCAGACGGCATTTCCATTTGCAAAAAATCAAGCATTGTCCAAGGGGACGAGAATCGTACGGTTGCCGTTGTGTTCCGGTGCGGACACAATGCCTTCCGCCTCCATCTGGTCAATCAGACGCGCGGCGCGGTTGTAGCCGATACGCAAGGCGCGCTGTACGCCCGAAATGCTGGCTTTGCGCGTTTTCAGGACAACGGATACGGCCTCGTCGTACATCGGATCGGCTTCGCCGTCGCCGCTGCGCCCGATGCCGGGCAGCTCTTCGCTGCCGCCTCCGCTCAAAATATCGTCAACATAGTCCGGCTCGCCAAACTGCTTCAGATATTCGACCACGCGGTGCACCTCTTCATCCGAGGCAAACGCGCCGTGAACGCGTTGCGGGTAAGCCGTACCCGGCGGCAGGAACAGCATATCTCCCTGACCGAGCAGGTTTTCCGCGCCCATTTGGTCGAGAATCGTGCGGCTGTCGATTTTGCTGGACACTTGGAACGCGATACGCGTCGGGATGTTCGCCTTAATCAACCCTGTAATCACATCGACGCTGGGGCGTTGTGTGGCAAGAATCAGATGGATGCCTGCCGCGCGGGCTTTCTGGGCGAGGCGGGCAATCAGTTCTTCGATTTTCTTGCCTGCCGTCATCATCAAATCGGCAAACTCATCGACCACGACCACGATAAACGGCAGTTTTTCCAAAGGTTCGGGATCGTCGGGCGTGAGGCTGAACGGGTTGGCAATTTTCTCCCCCCTTGCTGCGGCTTCGGCGATTTTTTGGTTGAAGCCCGCAAGATTACGCACGCCCATAAAGCTCATCAGGCGGTAGCGTTTTTCCATTTCGTTAACACACCAGTTCAGCGCGTTTGCCGCCAGCTTCATATCGGTAACGACAGGGGCAAGCAGGTGAGGGATACCTTCGTAAATGCTCAATTCAAGCATTTTCGGATCAATCATAATCATACGCACGTCTTCAGGCGTAGCCTTAAAGAGCATGGACAGAATCATCGCGTTGACACCTACCGATTTACCCGATCCGGTGGTACCTGCAACCAACAAATGCGGTGCTTTGCCTAAGTCGGTAACGACGGGCTGGCCGGTAATGTCCTGACCGAGGGCAAGCGTCAGCTTGGATTTGGATTCTGCAAATGCGGGCGAATTGAAAATTTCGCTCAGACGTATCATTTGCCGCTTAGGATTGGGCAGCTCCAAGCCCATGCAGGTTTTGCCGGGTATGGTTTCGACAACGCGAATAGACGCAACACCGAGCGAACGCGCCAAATCTTTTTCCAGATTCAGAACGGAATTACCGCGTACGCCGACATCCGGCTCGATTTCATAACGTGTAATGACAGGGCCGGAATATGAATCGACAACTTTAACCTTAACCCTGAACTCAGCCAGTTTTTCTTCAATGGTAATGCTGTTTTCAAGCAGCTCCTCTTCCGTCTGGGTTGCTCCAGGATCAAACAGCGGCGGTAAAAGCAGGTCGGTCGTCGGCAGGTGTTCGGATGCCGCACCGGTTTCTTCCGATTGGAACGCCTCTTCATCCGCTTCCGTATCCGATGCCCGGCGGGACGGGCGTTCAGACGGCACATCTTCAAACGGACAAACCGCCCGACTGTCATGCCCGAACGCTCCGTCATCGGACAAATATTGCCCGCTTGACCGCTCTGCCACACCCTCACTGCCGTCATCCGCAATAGCGTCAGTTTCCTCTTGCCAACCTCCATTCAAAACATCATCGGCAAGATGGTCGGTTTCAGCAATGCGGCTGCGTTGTGCCTGCTCGAATCCTGCCGGCGGTTCATAGGTACGGTTATAGATTTCCGATACGGGCGGCGGCGGCAGAATATCGATTTCGGGCGTGAAAACTTTCGGCATTTCGGGTGGTTCGACCACCCACGCATCCGGCGCAGCAGGCTCTTCAATATAGATATCGGCAGCTTCATCATAAACCGGTCCCCCGTATCCCACAGACGAAACAGTTTCCGTGAAAACATTTTCGGTTTCAGACGGCATTTCGACATCCCGTTTCCCGACAACCGTCTGACTTTCCGGAATCAGGCGCGAAATCCGCGCCTCCGCAGAAACCGTTGCCTTGTTCGGTTCTTTCAAATTGACGGAAACGCGGCGGCGGGCATCGCGGACGGCCGTGCCGTCTGAAACGGACTGCCCTTGGGAAACATCCGGGGATTTTGCCTCCGCCTGCCCTTTCCCCTGCCCTGCATGACGGTGGAACGGCGCATTCCGTGCATTTTCGGCTTTGACCGCAGAAAAGGCAGACGGATGCTGCTTCTCAAAATACGGTTCAAATCCGTAATCCGCAGACTCGGAAAACGCTTCTTTGTCCGCATCGAACATACGGGAATACGTGCGTTGAAGCACAGGGTCGTCCAAACCGATAATCTGCAGCCCTTCCATCGGGGTATCGGACACGCGGACTTTGGGGACGGCTGTTTCGTTTTTCTCAAATGCATCGATATAGCGTTTTTTCGTTTCCCTTAAAGCCGCGCTGTTTAAAGCACGCGTTGCTTCTTCCAAAGTGATTTCTTTAAAAACCGGACGGACGGGCGAAGTTTCGCTTTCAGACGGCATCAACCATTCAGCAATACTCCGGTCGAATGGGATGCGGCGGTTGTCGATTACGGCGGTTGCAATGTCTTCCGTATCGGCAGCCTCTTCCTCCGCAGTTTCTGTTTCTGCTTCTGCTGCTTCCGTTTCCGCCTCTTCCTTCCCGTTTCCGCTGTCTGAATACCCGTCGGATGCGGTCGGAGCATCCTCACGGTTTGCGGAAGCAGGCGGAACGGGCCTGTCCGGTTCGGATTCGTGCGCCAGATAATTCCGGCAAAAACGGACAATATTAACGGAAAGCCAGCATACCGCCGCTTTGACCGCATGAAAAATCATCAGGCCAAGCTCGAGAAAATTAGGCATCCTGTCTTGGATTTCAGGTAATTCCGCCTGTTGCTCCCCTTTATTTTCCTGCCATTCAGAAACTTCACGCACCCATTCCCGTTCGGATTGTGCTCGGATAAAAAACAAACCCGCAATAGCAAGCAACAAAATAATGATCAGAACTATCCAAAACATATGCCGTTTCCCGCAAAGCAAACGATTAAATAGGTATATTTTAACGTGTTTCCATTACAAACAAAACAACCTGGCCGACAATTCGGTCAAAATCATTACAGCTTTCTGTTTGCCGCAGGCAGCACTATAATAGATAACCTCTTATTCATCTTTACGGTATTGGCATGATTTTCCAAACAGTCTGGTTTTCAGATATGCTGCTGGGGGCTTCATGGATTGCACTCATCCTCCTATTGGCAGCTTCCGGATCGTCCGCATACCGTTCGCTTGTCCGCTACCGTTCCGCCGTACCGCTCTGTATCGTTATTTTTTCTGCGGCATGGAGTTTGAACACCGCTGCCGGAGGCGGACAACTTGCCCAAATGAGCTATCACCTGCTCGCCGTCAACCTGGTCGCTCTGATGGTGGATACCTCTGCCGCCCTTTGGCTTGCCTCGATTCTAATGCTTCCATACTGCCTGCTGTTTGCCGGCTCTTCCGGTGCGTATCCTGCAAACGTATTGGTTCTGATTTTGCCCGCACTTGCCGTCAACCGCCTGTCTCGTCTGCTGGTCAACCGCCTGCCGCCCAATATTTTTGTCTTTATTTTCGTCAACGGCTTTCTCGCTTCCGCCGCCGGCATTCTGCTGACTGGGCTGGTGCTGACCGGTATTTTGGATGCCGCAAACGCTTTTCCGTCCGAAATATTATGGACGACCGCCCTGCCCGTCTTTATTCTGCTGGCGTGGGCGGAAGCCTTCCTCAGCGGCATTTCAACTGCCATATTTGTTGCACTGAAGCCCCATTGGATCAACACTTTCGACGACAACCGCTATCTGAAGTCCGACCGCGGCATATGGCGGTAACCTTCAGACGGCATAAGCAGACAAAACCATGCTTTCCAACATCCTCCCCCTCTCCGTCGGTGCGGCACTCGGTGCAACGGCGCGTTGGCTGCTCAACCTCGCCGTTCCCGCGTCGTTGTCGCCTGCCACAGGCAACCTGTTTGCCAACTGGACGGGCGCGCTGCTCATCGGCATCTTTGCCGAAACCGTCAGCCATCCGCAATGGAAGCTGCTGCTGATTACCGGTTTCCTCGGCAGCCTGACCACGCTTTCCGGATTTTCGCTGGAAACCGTAACCCTGCTCCAATCGAATCGTCCCGCTTCGGCACTTGCCAATATTTTCCTGCACACGGTAGGTTCGCTGCTGCTGACTTGGCTCGGGCTGAAGATAGGGACGGCAGTCAAATAACCGCAAAAAATTGCTTCCTTTGGTTTTGACATAATCTATAAATTGGCTTCGCTTGTTTAAATACTGCCTGTGCCAATTACCGTTCTCAAATTCAAATTGAGCTTTTAGGTCTGTATAGTGGATTAACAAAAATCAGGACAAGGCGACGAAGCCGCAGACAGTACAAATAGTACGGCAAGGTGAGGCAACGCCGTACTGGTTTTTGTTAATCCACTATAACAAAGAAAAAGCCTTGAGAGGATAAACCTACCAAGGCTTTTTCTTAAAAAAAACGCTCTATTGCTGCGTCTAAAAATGCAAAAAAAGTAATCATCATAACCCTTTTGCCAAAATCAATATCATCATCCGATGAATGAATTGACGGTATATAAGACAGAACCAATAAACTAATAAACCTGTAAGAAAAATCAGTAACAAAGATATTCATTATTAACTATTCTTAAAAATTATCATGTTCGTTTGGGTAATTATCATACCCTTTTCCCTCTTATTACTAAAGCACGAATTACTTTAAAGGATAAGACCGATGGCAGTCCGAACCCTTGTTTCCCAAAGCCGGAACCGGAAAGTCCTGCCCCATCCGCCAAACAAACCGCCCGCCGATCCAATCCGGCGGGCGGTTCCAACATCCTGTCAATCCTTCATCAGCCAGTATTGCAAACCGATTAATGTCTTGCCGTCTTTAATTTCATCATTTGCCAATGCCTGACAGACTTCATCTTTCGACATCAGCACGGTTTCCGTAATCTCGTCTTCGTCATTGGCAAGCGTACTGCCCAAACGCACGCCTTCCGCCTCGAACAGATACATTTTTTCGTTGCAAAAACCGACCGCCGTATAAAAGCTGTACAGCAGGCGCACGCTGTCGGCAACATAAGGTGTTTCCTCCGCCAATTCTCTCAGCGCACACGCTGCCATATCCTCGCCTGCCACATCCAGCTTGCCCGCAGGAAGTTCCAATGTCGCCTGATTTGCCGCATAACGCCACTGCCGCACCAAAACGACCTTTTCATCATCCGTTACCGCCAACACGCACGCCGCACCCGGATGCCGGATGACAATGCGCTGCCCTTCATTGCCGTTGGGCAGCCTGACCTTATCCTTGCTGATGCTGACGAAACCGCCCTCGTAAATGGTTTCGCCGCCTAATTTTACTTCCCTCAAATCCACTTCATATCTCCTTTCCGTTTCCTATTCTGCCGTTCAATCTTCACGCTTGCCGCGCTCGATTTCCACCCCAACCTCGCGCACGCCTTCCAAAATACCCGGCTTGACGATTTTTACGCGCACCCACACCGCGCCGAAATATCCCAAAACCAAATCGGCAATATATTCCGCCAACGCTTCCAAAAGCAGGAAATCCTGTTCTTTCAGATGTCGGCGCAACGTTTCGCATACCTCGGCATAATGCACCGTATTGGCAATATCGTCGTCCGAACCCGCTTTCTCGGGAACGCCGATGTCCAAATCGACAATCAGGGTCTGCAACCGTTCGCGTTCCCAGCCGTACACGCCGATAAGCGTATCCGCCTTCATGCCGTGCAAAAAGATTTTATCCATAATCCGCCCCGTTTTTTGCTAAAATAACCGCACCATTCTAAGTAAAGTACCGCAAATGTTCAACATACCGGCTGTTGCCGTTTCCTATTTAATCGGTTCACTGTCTTTCGCCGTCATCGTTTCCAAATATTACGGGATGGACGACCCGCGCACCTACGGATCGGGCAATCCCGGCGCGACCAATGTTTTACGCAGCGGCAAAAAAAAGGCAGCCGCGCTGACGCTCTTGGGCGATGCCGCCAAAGGTTTGGTTGCCGTTTTGCTTGCACGCGTGCTTCAAGAACCGCTCGGTTTATCCGACAGCGCAATCGCTGCCGTCGCACTCGCCGCACTGGTCGGGCATATGTGGCCGGTGTTTTTCGGATTTAAGGGCGGCAAAGGCGTGGCAACGGCATTGGGCGTGCTTCTGGCACTCTCTCCCGCAACTGCCTTGGTCTGCGCGTTGATTTGGCTTGTTATGGCATTCGGCTTCAAGGTGTCCTCCCTTGCCGCGCTGGTCGCCACAACCGCCGCACCAGTCGCCGCGCTGTTTTTTATGCCCCATCCTTCTTGGATTTGGGCGACGCTCCTTATCGCCCTGCTGGTGTTGTTCCGCCACAAAAGCAATATCAGCAACCTGCTTAAAGGCAAAGAAGGCAAAATCGGCGAAAAACGCTGATTCGGCATTTGTTTTCCATTACGTCATGCCGTCTGAAACCATGTTCCCGCGTTCAGACGGCATTTCCGCACAAACGGCTTTCATACCATGCTCAGTTACAGACACGCATTCCACGCCGGCAACCACGCCGATATGCTCAAACACTTCACCTTGTTTTTAGTGCTGCAATATTTCAACCGCAAAGACAAGCCCTACTGGTATATCGATACGCACGGCGGCGCGGGTTTGTACAATCTCGAAGGCAGCGAGGCGCAGAAAGTCGGCGAATACCGGCAAGGCATCGCCCTGCTCCGACAGGCGCAAGACCTGCCTGCCGAACTCTCTGACTTTGCCGCGCACATACAAAAAATCCTACCCTCGCCCGAACTTTACTGCGGTTCTCCGTGGCTGGCGCAATCGCTGACCCGCGTCGGCGACAAATTGCGCCTGTTCGAGCTGCACCCCGCCGATTTTGTCCATCTGCAAAACAATATGGGCGAAGCGGGATTGGGCAAACGCGGACAAGTGTTGCGCGAAGACGGTTACAAAGGGCTGATTTCCCTGCTGCCGCCCCCGCCGCGCCGCGCCGCCGTCCTCATCGACCCGCCTTACGAGGAAAAACAGGACTACCGGCGTGTAACGGAAACGCTGAAAGCCGCTTTAAAACGGTTTGAGTCCGGCTGTTATCTCATCTGGTATCCCTGCCTCAGCCGCGAAGAAAGCCGCAAGCTGCCCGAAGAATTGAAAAAACTCGTTCCCGACAACCACCTTTACGCCGAACTGCACGTCCACGCGCCGAAAACTGACGGTTTCGGTATGCACGGCAGCGGAATGTTCGTCATCAATCCGCCCTATCTGTTGGCGGAACAATTGGCGACAAACCTCCCCGTCCTGACGCGGCTGCTGGCGCAAGACGAAGGCGCGCGCTACCTGTTGGACAGCAAAATCCGCTGACCCCGATGCCGTCTGAAACCCTTCAGACGGCATCTCCCGTCAAACAAACAAAACCGGACGATAGACCGGCAGCCGACACTTTTATAGTGGATTAACAAAAATCAGGACAAGGCGACGAAGCCGCAGACAGTACAAAAATAGTACGGAACCGATTCACTTGGTGCTTCAGCACCTTAGAGAATCGTTCTCTTTGAGCTAAGGCGAGGCAACGCTGTACTGGTTTAAATTTAATCCACTATAAGAATAAATATCCCCTCATCCGCCTGCCGCGTTCCGACTTGCCCCGCGCCGTTTTTTTCCACTACAATCCCATGCGATATCTGGCGGAACGCGCCAAAGGAACGCCCCGCAGCAACCTGCCGCCTTTCAGACGGCACAAACCTTTCCGAAACGAGCAAACTATGGACACACTGACCCGATTCCTCCCCGAACACCTACAACAAAACCAACTGCCCGAATCACTCGGCAGCGTTTTACTGTCCGTCGTTTCCGCCTGCACCGAAATCAACGCCAAAGTCCGCCTCGGCGCACTTGCCGGCGTATTGGGTATGGCGGGCACGGGCAATATTCAGGGCGAAGACCAGAAAAAATTAGACGTTATCGCCAACAACATTATGATTGACACACTCAAAGCCAACCCTGCCGTTGCCGGTTTGGCAAGCGAGGAAGAAGACACTTTCGTGAGTGCTGGTGAAAACGGACGCTATCTCGTCCTATTCGACCCTTTAGACGGATCGTCCAATATTGATGTCAACATTTCCGTCGGTACGATTTTCTCCATCCTTGAAAAACCCGAAGGCGCATTGGCAACCGAATCATTCCTTCAAACGGGCAGACAGCAGCTTGCCGCTGGTTACGTTCTTTACGGGCCTCAAACCCAGCTCGTATTCACATTCGGACACGGCGTATATATGTTCACGCTCAATGCCGAAAACGAATTTGTGCTGACCAAAGAAAACCCGAAAGTACCCGAAAGTACCAAAGAATTCGCCATCAATATGTCCAACCGCCGCCACTGGCTGCCCCCCGTCCAACAATACATCGACGAACTCTTGGCAGGCGAAACCGATACGCGCGGCAAAAACTACAATATGCGCTGGGTAGCCAGTATGGTTGCCGAAATCCACCGCATCCTGATGCGCGGCGGCGTGTTCATGTATCCGCAAGACAAACGCGACCCCGCCAAACCCGGAAAACTGCGCCTGATGTACGAAGCCAACCCTATGAGCCTGATACTCGAACAGGCGGGCGCATCGGCAAGCAACGCATATCAGACCATGCTCGACATACAGCCCGAAAGCCTGCACCAGCGCGTCGCCGTCATTATGGGCAGCCGCGAAGAAGTGGATTACCTCGACCGCCTGCATTCAAAATAAACAGGCTGCCTGACCGATAAAGAAGGGCGGCAGCGCGCATCCGACGCTGCCGCCGATATTTCGTACACAGCCTTAAAAAGATAGAAAACCTCCTTTCCGGACGGAAAAAATGCCGTCTGAAAACTTTTCAGACGGCATTTCAAAAACTCAAACCCGAATTATTTGCCCGCTGCTTTTTGCAGAATGGCGTACAACTCGTCTTTCAGTTTCAATTTGGCTTTTTTCAGCTCATCGATGTTTTCCGCGCCGCTGGTAACCGGATTGTTGACCAGACCGGTAATTTTATCGTCCAGCTCGTTGTGTTCGTCGAACAGACGGGCGAAGTGGGAATCTTCCTGTTTCAATTTGGAAATCAAATCACGGTATTCTGGGAACATATCGCTTTCCTCTCTTGGTTTACGGTTAAAAAGTCAAACTGAATCTTTACATTAATTATAACAAAGATAATATTTTTATCCAGTGTTTTGTTACACACGGCAACACCGCCCGCAGAAAACCGCCCCACCGTCTGACAAAATCGTTGACAATCCTCCGCTTTACGCATAAATTTTCAATAATTAACCCTGACCACACAAAGGAATCAAGAGATGTTTTCAAAAAGCGTAACCATCACCCAATATGATCCCGAACTGGCGGCCGCCATTGCCCAAGAAGACCGCCGGCAGCAAGACCACGTCGAACTGATTGCATCCGAAAACTACGTCAGTTGCGCCGTGATGGAGGCACAAGGTTCGCAATTGACCAACAAATACGCCGAAGGCTATCCCGGCAAACGCTACTATGGCGGCTGCGAATACGTCGATATTGTCGAACAATTAGCAATTGACCGCGTAAAAGAACTGTTCGGCGCGCAATACGCCAACGTCCAACCGCACTCCGGTTCCCAAGCCAACCAAGCTGTGTACGCTTCTGTTTTGAAACCGAGCGACACCATTTTGGGTATGTCTCTGGCACACGGCGGACACCTGACCCACGGCGCGAGCGTTAATATTTCCGGCAAACTCTACAACGCCATTACTTATGGTTTGGATGAAAACGAAGTGCTCGATTATGCCGAAGTCGAACGCCTCGCGCTCGAACACAAACCCAAAATGATCGTTGCCGGCGCGTCTGCCTACGCTTTGCAAATCGACTGGGCGAAATTCCGCGAAATCGCCGACAAAGTCGGCGCATACCTCTTTGTCGATATGGCGCATTACGCCGGTCTGATTGCCGGTGGCGAATATCCTAACCCCGTGCCATTCTGCGACTTCGTAACCACCACCACCCACAAAACCCTGCGCGGCCCTCGCGGCGGTGTGATTCTGTGCCGCGACAACACGCACGAAAAAGCATTAAACTCCGCCATCTTCCCAAGCCTGCAAGGCGGTCCTTTGATGCACGTTATCGCCGCCAAAGCCGTTGCGTTCAAAGAAGCCCTGCAACCCGAGTTCAAACAATACGCGAAACAAGTGAAAATCAATGCTGCCGCCATGGCGGAAGAATTGGTTAAACGCGGTTTGCGCATCGTTTCCGGTCGCACCGAAAGCCACGTTTTCCTCGTTGACCTGCAACCGATGAAAATCACCGGCAAAGCCGCCGAAGCCGCTTTGGGCAAAGCGCACATCACTGTCAACAAAAACGCCATCCCGAATGATCCGGAAAAACCGTTCGTTACCTCCGGCATTCGCATCGGCTCCGCCGCGATGACCACGCGCGGATTCAACGAAGCCGACGCGCGCGTATTGGCGAACTTGGTTGCCGACGTATTGGCAAATCCCGACGACGAAGCGAATCTGGAAAACGTCCGCAAACAGATTGCCGCCCTCTGCGACAAATACCCCGTTTACGGCGCGTAAGCCTTTTTAAAAACCGATGCCGTCTGAAACTTTTCAGACGGCATTTACTTAAAATCCAAGCTATTAAAAGGAAGTGTCCGACAGTTTGGACGATTTCGTTTTTGTTTTTACCGTGTCCAAATGTCTTGCCTATGGCTTCGGAGGCATAGGGTGCAGCGGCATTGACTGCACTTTGTAACCCGCTGGCTCGGTAACGTTAAATAAAGGTCATCTGAAACGGGTTTACGGTTTTCAGACGGCCTCTTAGTTCAAACCTTGAGAATCGCATACATGCGTTCCGCACATATGCTACTTGTTGAGTTCAGGTTTCATATGGGCTACGGCTTGCTGATTTCAGATGATCTTTTTAATTTAGTTAGGTCTTAAATCCAACCTACGCTTACTACAACTTACTAAATTTCATTTAAAAAATCAGGACTTTCAAATAACTTATAAATAAAACTCTCTATTGAATCAGCTAACGGATTTTCCATATCCCATATCCAATAGACAGGTTGTTTAGGCTTATTTAAATTTCTCCTATCAAAACAAATAAAATATTCACTAAATCTTTCGAAAAATGGTACTTGATATGGCTCAATAATAAAATTAGAAGAAACTTGTTCTGACTCCCCAATTAATATATCTAAAATGGATAAAGGATCCATAATTCGATTATCGGACTCTGAGCGAATACTTCCGCTTTCATTTACAGTAAGAAAACCATAACCAATTTCTTTCCAAAAGCAGAATAAATCATATGGGATTTGGATATGCTTTTCTAACTCTAGAAAATCACTATCTGGTAATTTAAAAAATAGATTTTTCTCTTGGCATAATGAATACTCATTGAAATTATTCACAATAATAGAAGAATTTTTTATTCGTTCAAACATATTATCTATTTATCTATCCAAATGTTTTTGAAGATTTCTTAATGGTCCATCTGCCCGATGAATACCGCCTTGATGCTGTTCAGGATACTTGGCTGGAGTAATGTTTTGCCAAATATTACCACCATTATTTTCTAATGGCTGAATATGATGAGCATCATACTTACTTTCTGTTGGCTTTATAGTTCTACTAGCTCTAGAAGATATTAAATAACACGTTCCTGATGCATCCTTAAACATAGATTTTATGCGATATAAATTTCATCAATTATCATTTAAAATATAATCATACTTCATCATTAATTTTTCCATAATATTTTTTATATATCCTTTTTTAAACACTGATTCCTTAATAATATTATTATTTAAATATAACAATTTTTCATTATACTTATCAGATAAATACCAAATATTGTCTTTTTCTTCAGGGTTGTCAATATATTCTGTTATACAGTATTTCCAATATAAATAAGATTCTTCTTCTGATAATTTCAAATTACGATAATGAACGGCATCGTTTAAAAAAATATATGCATTACAATAGTCTAAGTTAAATAAATTAGGACACTCTAGATCATCAATCATTGAAATAAACTGTTGTATACTACGCAAAGAATTTGGTAAAAAAGTAGATGTATTTGGTAGTTCTTGAGGAATCATGTCTCCATTTACAAAAAATGTAAAAACTCCTTCAGAAAAATTTTCTGAACTCCATTCATCTATCTCCTCAATCCAAATTGCAAATTTATATGGATTCCCAAAAATCATTTAGTATACTCCTTGAATAAAATTTATTTTCCAGGAATACCCAATTTCCTACGCAATTGGATATTAAGTTTATCAATTCTATTCCTGTTTAAGGTTCCTGCCCAGTGATACAAATTTCTGTTATTGCCAGTACCTGAAAAAAATTGATGTACTTCACCAGTTGATTTATCAAAAGTAACTCTCATACCGTCTTTAACGGAAATTGACTGTTGAAATAATTCTAAAGAATTTTTAGGTTCTAATGATGCTTCATGTCCAGGTCTTTTCCCACCGTGTCCTAATGAGTGTTTTTCGTTAGATTGATATTTTAATTCATAGCTATCTTTACCCTTTCTAAAAGTTACTGTGGTTTCAGATGGAACAGGTACAGATGATCCTGTGCTTGATTCTTTATGTGGCCTTAAATTATTTCCCGAATGATTCTTCGACGCCAATGCCGTATCCGGAATCCTGTCCCCCTTCGCAACATTGCCGTTTGCAGGGATACGGATATTCCCCGCACCCGCTAATAAGGGATCGCTGCCGGTAACGGTCGGCTTGATAGTTTTCAGGTTACGGATGCCTGCACGAACCGCTGCATTTACCCTCGGGTTCGGGTTCGTTATGGCCAAGCCCGTCGTTAGGATGTCGGCAACGTTCAGTGCAAACTCTTCGTTTTTCCGCTCTTCCTGCCTGATTTTGGTGTCTTTCGTCCCGCTGTGCAGCCAGGTCAGGTTGCGGTATTCGGGTTTGTCCTGTCGGCGGTATTCCTCAAACAGTTTCGGATCATTATAGGCTTGCGGATTTCTTGTGCCGTAGTCGCGGTAGTCCCAAGTATAACCCAAGGCTTTGTCTTTGCCTTTCATTCCGATAAGGGATATGACGCTTTGGTCGGTATAGCCGTCTTGGGAACCTTTGTCCACCCAACGCAGTATCTGCCTGCGGATTCTCATTGCCGCTTCTTGGCTGCTGATTTTTCTGCCTTCGCGTTTTTCAACTTCGCGCTTGAGGGCTTCGGTATATTTGCCGAACTACGGTTGATTGGACAGTTTCAATATATAAGGTGATGTAGGTTGCTTTTGTCTGATTGCTAAAGGTCGTCTGAAAACGTATTTTTTGTTGTTTCAGACGACCTTTTGGCTTAAACCCTGAGAACCGCATGCGTGCGCATTCCGCACACATGCTACTTGTTGAGTTTAGGTTTCATATGGGCCACGGCTTGCTTTCCAAATATGCTTTTATTTCATACATTAGATTATTTATATTAGGGGAAACTACATTTCCTGTTTTTTCTATTACAAGTAGACAATTATATTTTATTGCCCAATCAATGGTTTTCTGAATAAATTTAGTATAATCAAATCTTAAATCAAGTTCACACTCTATATCATCTGGCCAAACGGTAAGACTATTACCAAAATTATCACAAAACATGATTGCGTCTTTATCCCAAGACTCTTTCAATTTAAGCTGTTTCTTTGCTTCATTTATTATTGATAATAATATAACATCATTATCGATAAAGTAATTTTCAAAACTTTTATTCTCATTAAAATTCTGAAAACCATTAGATCGATACTCATCAAGTATGATATCTTTATTTGCATTAAATTTATTTCTGATAGCAGCTGATGGTATGAGGTAGTACCGATAATTCCAAATTGCCATTTTTATTTACTCCTATATTTATTATCTAATGAAACCAATTCCCTGCTTTCAGACGACCTTTTATCAAATATTATCGGCAGCGGCTCAATGCCAACCTTAAACCTGCTCCGATTTCTTCAGGGCTGTTATCCAATGATAAAATTACATCGTCTGCATCAATGGCATCCCACGCTTCCGGCTTGACATGGCGGCTCGGGCTGATTTTCAAGCGGTCGTTGTGCAGCCAAATATCCACGCTCATCATGTTTTTAAATAGGGCGCGTCTGGTTTTATAGCCCAAGTTCCCGCATAGCTTGGCAACCCAATCCTCATAGCGTGGTTTAAAATTTTCCTGTTTTAAAAAATCAATACGTTCAGCTTCGTTGTCTAACGTCCTGCTGTTCGCCAATGCTTGCAAGACCGTCGTGCCTAAAGTTTCATTGTCGGTATCCAATGGAAGGATATGGGGGGGGATATAGGTGGTCTGGAGCATATCGCCCAAATCCTGACCATGTTTGAATAATCAAGGCTCTTTCATTTGCCTTATAGCCAGCCCAATAATCTTGTTCTTGATTGAAAGTCATTTATTTCGATCTCCGTAATTTTGACTGTAATGTTTTGACTTTTGCCATACTCTACCACACGTTGCAACTGCAATCTTTGCTCCTTTACAGCCCCAAAAGTTTTTATATAAATAAATTGCCCTCTCCATTCTTTTAACCCTGAAACACAAATGCCGTCTGAAGCCTTTCAGACGGCATTTGTTGCTTTATATCAAGTTTGACTGCTTAGGCAAATTGCCGCGTAAAACCGACAAACTCCTCTTTTTTCGCCTTCGCCCTGCCTGAATCAATGGCTTCCCGTGCGGCAAATATGCCGTCTGAAAGCGAAGCCGCGATATTTCCGGCATACAGGGCGGCGGCGGTGTTGAGCAGTACGATATCGCGCGCAGCCCCTTCTTTCCCATCCAGTACCTCGTTCATTTTCAACAAAGATTCCTGAGTATTGGCAACTTTGATTTCATCCAAATTGCGGCGGGTTTCGATACCGAAATCTTCGGGGCGGATGTCGTATTCGCTGATTTTTCCGTCTTTGAGTTCGGCAACGCGCGTTTTGCCGGTTAATGTAATTTCATCCAAACCGCCCTCCCCGCAAACGACCAAAACGTGTTTTGAACCGAGTTGTTGCAAGACCCGCGACAAAATGCCGCACAAATCGGTATGGAACACACCCAAAAGCTGGTTCGGCGCGCCCGCAGGATTGGTCAATGGGCCCAATATATTGAAAATACTTCGGAAACCGAGCGAACGTCGTACCTGGGCGACATACCGCATAGCGCTGTGGTGATTGGGCGCGAACATAAACCCGATGCCGGTCTGCCTGATACTTTGGGCAATCTGTTCGGGAGTCAGGTTGAGGTTTGCGCCCATTTGCTCCATCACGTCAGCCGCACCGCTGGAGGAAGAGACCGACCGGCCTCCGTGTTTGGCAACCTTCGCGCCTGCCGCTGCGGCAACAAACATCGAAGTCGTCGAAATATTGAAGGTTTTCGCGCCATCCCCGCCCGTACCGACGATATCGACCAGCCCCTCCGCATCCTCCAGCGGCACTTTTGCCGCAAACTCGCGCATGACGGCGGCGGCGGCGGTAATTTCGGAAACGGTTTCAACCTTGATACGCAATCCTGTCAAGATGGCCGCTATCTGCTCCGGCGGAACCTGTCCGCTCATAATCTGACGCATCAAGTCGGTCATTTCATCGTAAAACAACTCATTATTGCTGATTAATCGTTCGATGGCCTGTTGCGGTGTAATCATTTTTTTGTCCTCCGTTCAATATTCGGACGAAAATGCCGTCTGAAGGGCTTCAGACGGCATCGCGTCAGATTTTTTGCGGTTTGAAGTTTTGAAATTCGATTAAAAAATTGTTCAACATATCATGTCCGTGTTCGGTCAAGAGGGCTTCGGGGTGGAACTGCACGCCCTCAACGGCATATTCCTTATGGCGCACGCCCATAATCTCGCCGTCTTCCGTCCATGCCGTGATTTCCAAACATTCGGGCAGCGTGCCGCGTTCGATAACGAGGCTGTGATAACGCGTACAGGTAACCGGATTGGGCAAACCCTTAAACATCCCCTTGCCCGAATGGGACACGGGCGACACCTTGCCGTGCATCAGCGTTTTGGCGCGGACTATCCTGCCGCCGAACGCCTCGCCTATCGTCTGATGCCCGAGGCACACGCCCATAATCGGCAGCCGGCCGGCGAAATGGCGCATCGCCGCCACGGAAATCCCCGCTTCTTTGGGCGAACACGGGCCGGGGCCGATTACAAGATATTGCGGCTTTAAGGCTTCGATTTCTTCCAATGTAATATCATCGTTGCGGCGCACGGCAACTTCCTGTCCCAATTCAGCGAAATACTGGACGATGTTGTAAGTAAAACTGTCGTAATTGTCGATAAACAAAAGCATTTTGTAATTAACCTATTGATTTATAATTTGTTTATTATTAACTGCATTTCCGATATCCCCATCCATACCCCCTTATATCTTAGCGTGCCCGATGCGCCCTCGTGAATCTGGCGCAGAGCCTCGCGTTCTGACGAGTACGCCATTTTGCCACCTTTTCGACCGTTCGGGAACGTGCCGTTTTTATGCACTCATAAATTTTGGTTATCCCGCAGCCGAACATAGTGGGCAAACACAGCGGAATCCGCATCAACATCAACCGCTCCCCCGAATGACGGCGGATACAAATGGACACCGCCCGATGCCGCAACCGTGTCATTTGAAAAACTTTTGCCTATGCCCCGGGTTTTCTCAAAATCTTATGATATAAAAAATGTAATGTTATATAATAACAAACTTTTGAAATGCGACGAGAAACCAAAATGGCACAAATTACACTCAAACCCATTGTTTTATCAATTCTTTTAATCAGCACGCCCCCCCCCCCCCCCCCCCCCCCCCC
>NZ_CATQFT010000017.1:0-1222 GCF_958267405.1 Neisseria maigaei
ATGTGCGAACTCGATATTTTACACGACTCTCTTTACCAATTCTGCCCCGAATTACACTTAAAACGACTCAACAGCTTAACGTTGGCTTGCCACGCCTTACTTGACTGTAAAACTCTCACTCTTACCGAACTTGGCCGTAACCTGCCAACCAAAGCGAGAACAAAACATAACATCAAACGAATCGACCGATTGTTAGGTAATCGTCACCTCCACAAAGAGCGACTCGCTGTATACCGTTGGCATGCTAGCTTTATCTGTTCGGGCAATACGATGCCCATTGTACTTGTTGACTGGTCTGATATCCGTGAGCAAAAACGGCTTATGGTATTGCGAGCTTCAGTCGCACTACACGGTCGTTCTGTTACTCTTTATGAGAAAGCGTTCCCGCTTTCAGAGCAATGTTCAAAGAAAGCTCATGACCAATTTCTAGCCGACCTTGCGAGCATTCTACCGAGTAACACCACACCGCTCATTGTCAGTGATGCTGGCTTTAAAGTGCCATGGTATAAATCCGTTGAGAAGCTGGGTTGGTACTGGTTAAGTCGAGTAAGAGGAAAAGTACAATATGCAGACCTAGGAGCGGAAAACTGGAAACCTATCAGCAACTTACATGATATGTCATCTAGTCACTCAAAGACTTTAGGCTATAAGAGGCTGACTAAAAGCAATCCAATCTCATGCCAAATTCTATTGTATAAATCTCGCTCTAAAGGCCGAAAAAATCAGCGCTCGACACGGACTCATTGTCACCACCCGTCACCTAAAATCTACTCAGCGTCGGCAAAGGAGCCATGGATTCTAGCAACTAACTTACCTGTTGAAATTCGAACACCCAAACAACTTGTTAATATCTATTCGAAGCGAATGCAGATTGAAGAAACCTTCCGAGACTTGAAAAGTCCTGCCTACGGACTAGGCCTACGCCATAGCCGAACGAGCAGCTCAGAGCGTTTTGATATCATGCTGCTAATCGCCCTGATGCTTCAACTAACATGTTGGCTTGCGGGCGTTCATGCTCAGAAACAAGGTTGGGACAAGCACTTCCAGGCTAACACAGTCAGAAATCGAAACGTACTCTCAACAGTTCGCTTAGGCATGGAAGTTTTGCGGCATTCTGGCTACACAATAACAAGGGAAGACTTACTCGTGGCTGCAACCCTACTAGCTCAAAATTTATTCACACATGGTTACGCTTTGGGGAAATTATGAGGGGATCTCTCAG
>NZ_CATQFT010000018.1:0-54514 GCF_958267405.1 Neisseria maigaei
GGGGGGGGGGGGGGGTGATTTTTGATGTTTTTTGACGAAAATTTACATTCGGGCGGTTAAAAGGAAAAAGCCGTGTCGCATCTGTGCAACACGGCTTGGCGGGCTGAAAGGGATAAAGCGGTGTTCCCTGCCGCCGCAGGCGGAACGCTGGGATTTTCCGAGGGATTCGGCTGCCGCTATATCACGAAATCCAACAGGTAGAAATCTTCTTTGCCTACGCCGCATTCGGGGCATTTCCAGTCGTCGGGGATGTCTTCAAACTTTGTCCCGGGGGCGATGCCGTGTTCGGGGTCGCCGTGTTCTTCATCGTAAATCCAGCCGCAGGGGCCGCACATATATTGCGCCATTTGTGTTTCCTTGTTTTTTGTATAGTGGGTTAACAAAAACCGGTACGGCGTTGCCTCGCCTTAGCTCAAAGAGAACGATTCTCTAAAGTACTGAAGCACCCGTACTATTTGTACTGTCTGCGGCTTCACCGCCTTGCCCTGATTTTTGTTCATCCGCTATAAATCAGGGTTTGGGAGGATGGTGAGGTATCCGCCCGGTTTTTTTGGGGGTTGGGGTTTTTTTCGATAGATTCCTGTGGTTTTTCGGTTACTGGATTCCCACTTCCGTGGGAATGACGGTTTGGAGGTTTCGGTTTTTTCGATGGATTCCTGTTGCGTTAGGGGGCTGGATTCCCGCTTTTGCGGGAATGACGACCCCCGCTCCCGCGTCATTCCCGCGCAGGCGGGAATCTAGTCTGTTTGGTTTCTGTTTTTCCGATGGATTCCTGTGATTTTTCGTTTGCTGGATTCCCGCTTTTGCGGGAATGACGGTTTGGGGGTTTCTGTTTTTTCCGATGGATTCCTGTTGCGTTGGGGGCTGGATTCCCGCTTTCGCGGGAATGACGCGGTGGGGGTTTCGGCATTTTCCGCCTGTTTATTTTGCGGCTTCGATTGCCGCTATTTCTTTGCGCAGGTGTTTGATCGCGGGGGTTACGATGGCGACAAACATTGCTTCGCGGACGCGCCTTTGGGCGGGACTCCGCATCAGGTAGCCTTTTGCGCCGGAATGCAGGGCGGCGGATTGCGCGGCGGCAAGTGCCAGTACGGCGGCGGCTTCGCGCAGCTTGAGGGTGGCTAGGTTGTCGGGTGTGTTGTCCCACGCCAATCCGGCGAGCCGTTCGGTTTCTGCCCACGCGCCGTCCAACCTTGCTTTGAGGCTGTCGTAGCCGTCGTCGAGATAGCTGTTGACTTCTGCATTGACGATGTTGGCGAGGCGGATGATGCCGAGGCTGCCGTCTATCACGCCCGCGCCGATGCCGATTTGCAGGAGGATAAAGCCTGCTTTGATGCTTTGGATGTAGTCGGCAAACTGTTCGGGCGCGGCGATGATGTCTTCGTCGGGGATAAATACGTCTTTGAAGTTCAGGCTGAAGGTGCGCGTGCCTTCGAGGGCGCAAAATTCGGGGCAGTTTTGCAGGCTTACGCCTTCCCATTGTCCGCCGGTGATAAACATAACGTAACCGTCGCCGATTTGGGCGGTATTCGCCCAGATGTGGTCTTCGCCGATGTTGGATACCCACGGCAGCGCGCCGTTGACTTTGTAGCCGCCGTCCACGCGTTCGGCTTGAAGGTTGTGTTTTTCAATACCGGCAAGGTGTTTGACGGTATTGGACATTCCGGTGCCCGCCAATACTTTGCCTTGCAGGATGTCGGCGAGGTATTTGTCTTTGACGGCTTGGTTGGGCGTTTGGTGCAGATACCACGCGCAAGCCGCCTGACACCACGCGCTGAAGGAGGTTGCGCCGCATTCTTTGCCGATTTCGCGCAATACGGCGATTTGCGTTGCCAAACCCAAACCGTTGCCGCCTTCGGCTTCTGTACCGACCGAGGCATATCCGCCGATTGCGCCGAGTTCGCGCATAAATGCTTCGGGGTAGTATCCTTTGCGGTCGATGTCGTCCACTATGGGTTTGAGCTTGGTTTTGACGAGTTCGGCAACGTTGGCAATCAGGGTTTGGGCGTTCATCTTTGTTCCTTAAGGTTCGCGGGGGAATCGGGGGCGCGCCTGATGCGCGGCTGCTTCCCCTGCCGCTTGGGCGGCTTGTTTTTGTTTGAGGGGGTGTTTTTGAAAAACCGCCCGATATTCGGGCGGTTTGCCGTATCAGGCATAGGCCTGCAATTCGGGGTTGATTTCGGTTTGTCCGAGGTTGTTGACGTAGTTGCACAGGGTTGCCAAGGCAACGCCCATTACGACTTCGACTGCCTGCTGCTGGTTGTAGCCCGCATTGAAAAATGCTTTGAGTTCGTCGTCGGATACCGCGCCTTTTTTCGCCATTACGGCTTGGGTGAAGGCGGCGAGCGCGCCGAGTTTGGCATCGTCAAATTCGCCTGCCGCCAAAGCGCGCGCGGCTTTGACGGATTGTTCGGAAAGGAGTTTTTTCAGGGTTGCGAGTTTGGTATGCCCTGCCACGCAGAAGCCGCATTGGTTGGTGCGCGCGGCGATAATCTGGATCACTTCGACTTCGCCAGCGGTCAGACTGTTGGCGGCGTTGAGCTTGCCGACTTCTTGGTAAAACGCCAAGGCTTCGGGGGCGTTTGCCAATACGCCGATAAGGTTGGGGATGAAGCCGTTGTTTTTGAGTACCGCCTCGACGCGCGCTTTGGCGGCTTCGGGGGCGGTTTCGAGGGTGTGTACGGTTAAACGTGCCATGTTTCTTTCCTTGTTTGCAAATATTGGGGACGGGCGCATAGTACGCATTTCGGAACGGAATAGGAAAGACTGATTGGTTATGTGCTGCAAACAAAAAGTTATAAGAAATGCCGTCTGAAGCCTTTCAGACGGCATTGCCGGGAAACGCGCCTACCTGCCCCCGCGCCCGAAATATTGCGCCAATGCGGCTTGGGGGTTGGCGGCTTCGACTGTTTCGGGCAATTCGGTATAGCCGCGCGATAAAAGGTGGCGGGCATAAAGGCTGTTGCCCTTTGCGCCGAACCAGACGGAAACCGCCAAGCCCAATACGTTAAACGCCGAGTCTGTGGCGGGCGTGTCGCCGTAAACCAGTTGGGCAAACACCGCCAACACGAACATCGCGCCCGTCAGCCCCAGCCCCAAACCCCACATTCTTTTGAAACACGCCCACAGCGTGCCGAACAAGAGGCCCGGCCACGACCAGCCTTGTTTGACGGCTTGGGGCGGCAGGGCGGGATGGGTGTAGATTTTGTATGGTTTCATCGTGTTTCCTTAATGCTTCAAACTCGCCTTCGGGCAGAATCGGGGGCGGCTGCCGGAAGGTTGCACCCGTGTGCCGGCATACGGCTTGAACATGCCCGTCGGGGAACGCAAACCCGACAATGCCGTCTGAACGGTGTTTTGCCTTCAGACGGCATTGCCTGCCTTCAAAGCGGACGCGCTTATTCCGCCCAGTTTTTCTTTTTGCTGGTTTTGCCGATACCCGGGTTGAAGCTGTTGGTCGGGTCGAGTTTGCGGTAAAACTGTTTGAGCGCGGGCTTGGCTTCGTACAAATGGCCGACGTTGTGTTCAGCAGGATATTGCGCGCCGCGTTGGTCTAAAAGATGCAGCATTTCGTGTTCCAACGCCATACAGTCGTTGCCTTTTTTGATGATGTAATCCTGATGGAAAACGTGGCACATAAAATGCCCGTAATACAATTTATGGATGATTTTATTGTCGATTTCCGGCGGCAGTTTTTCAAACCAGTCGCGGTCGTCGCGGCGCAGGGCGATGTCGAGCGCAACCAAGTCTTCCACTTCGTCGTCATGCACGGCGCGGTAGCGGATGGC
Source organism: Neisseria maigaei (assembly GCF_958267405.1). Classification (NCBI taxonomy): domain Bacteria; kingdom Pseudomonadati; phylum Pseudomonadota; class Betaproteobacteria; order Neisseriales; family Neisseriaceae; genus Neisseria; species Neisseria maigaei. The sequence goes on from NZ_CATQFT010000018.1 coordinate 3,789, forward strand.
GGCGGAAGCGACGGCGAAACGGTGCAGCATGGCGGCTTGGGTTTCTTCGGCGTTGCATTCGAAAAACGAGCCGCCGTGGTGTGCAAAATATTCTTTCAGGAACGCGCGCGCTTCATCCACGCCTTTTCCGCCCATTTTCAAAATCAGATGGTGTTCGTATTTATCGCGGTAATCGCGCATGGATTTGGGCAGGTGGTCGGGCAGGAATTTGCTGACGAACTGCATTGCCTTGTCGGAAAAATGTTTGGGCAGGAAGCTGACTTTTTTGCCGAACCTGTCCACGCGCGCCTTCAAATCAAATAATTTCGGCAGTTGGTGCGTACCGAATTTTTTGATGACGTAAAACGTGTCTTTGCCGTACACGTCGGCAATGTCGAAAGCGTGGCGGTGGATGTATTCGCCGGAAACAGGCAGGCTTTCAAATTCGCCCAAGGCGGCGCGGCGGATGTCGGTCAGCTCGTTGATGTCATTCGTGCCGATGTAGAACACGGCCGTTTGTTTTTCTTGCGGGAAGGTGTCCAAGCGGACGGCGAAAACCATCAGTTTGCCCGCGCAGCCCGAGGCTTCGTAATGACGCGCGGGGTCGGCATTGAAACGCGCGGCGGTCGGTTCGTCCACTTGACGGACGTGTTCGCAATAAGCGTGGTCGTGTCCTTTGCCCGCATCTTGCGTAATGTCTTTGTTTTGATAATGATGACCTTGAAGATTGGTCAGGATTTCTTCGGGCGTACTACCCAAATCTATGCCCAAATGGTTGACCAGCTCCAGTTTGCCCTCTTCGTTGATTTGGGCAAACAGCGCCATTTCCGTGTAGGCCGGGCCGCGCTGCACCAATGCTCCGCCAGAGTTGTTGCACACGCCGCCCAAGACAGACGCGCCGATGCAGGATGAGCCGATGACCGAATGCGGTTCGCGCCCCAAAGGTTTCAGCAGCAATTCAAGCTGGTTCAGGGTAGAGCCGGGCAGGCAGACAACTTGTTCATTGTTGTTGATGGTTTGGATGATGTTCATCCGCATGGTGTTCACAATCACGATGTCGCGATCGTAATCGTTGCCGTCGGGGGTCGAACCGCCCGTCAAACCAGTATTCGCCGCCTGCGTAATCACAATCACGTCCGCTTCAACACAGGCCTGCAAAATTTTCCACATTTCCAGAATGGTTCCGGGGCGAACCACCGCCAACGCCCTGCCCTCGCCGAAACGGTAACCTTGGCGGTATTGTTCGGTTTTCGCGGGGTCGGTAATGATGTATTTTTCGCCGGTGATTTGGGTCAGACTTGACAGTAATTGTGATGCGCTCATGGCAGTTTCCTATCGGGATAAGCGGCGGCGCAAATCCCGGTACGCCGCCGTATGTTCAATTTGAATATTTTGGTGCGGCAAGTTGCACCCTGCAAATTATTTTTAGTTAAAGAAATAATGCAATTTGATATTTTTGGCATTTGCCGCGTTTTCCAGATCGGCCTTGTCGCTTTCGCTGTCGCCCATCATATAGACACTGACATTGTTTCCGACTTTCTTTACATGGTTTAAGGAATAAAGTGCGGTCGCCTTATTAAGCATTTGGCTGCTTCCCACCACGCCGACGTTGATATTATCCGCGCCGAGCATTTCAATCATATTTGATGCCGAAGGCGATCCGGATGTTTTAATCATTCCGACAGCCACCACATCGGAAAGCGGGTTATTTGTCGCGGGAACCTGAACAACGACAGAACGTTCTCCCTGCGGCATTTCAACCATCAGCCTGCCGACATTGACACCTGTTGCGCAAGCTGCAAGCATACCGGTGAGGGTTATCATTAGAAGTTTTTTCATTTGCCTACTCCTTTAGTCTTTAATCAAACTGCCCTGTTCGTCATATAACTTGAAATTGAACCATACTTCATTTTTATGAAGCCGGTTCTTCATTGGCCTGTATGGATACATTGTAATGATGCGTTATGGCAAAGTAAAGAAAATGCCGTCTGAACGGCTTTCAGACGGCATCGGTGCGGTACGGGAACGCCGGAACATTAAAGCTCCGGCGTTTCAAATAGGGCGGCGGGCCAAACCCCCGGCACTGGCGCATCGAAGTGGGCTGCTGGCTTCCGCCCCTGACCCGGTGTTCCGACTTGCCATGCGGGGAGACCCGCCTCAAGAAGCCGCACATTATAGCGGTTTTTGGGAAAAACTCAACCGTTTCGGCGCAATCATACCGCCCGAAACGCCAAATTCGGCGATATTGTCAACAATATTTCCGCACGGCATTTTGTTTATATGGGCATATTTCCCATTCCGACATTGAAAAATATCAAAAATTGAACTACATTATCGCCTTTTCAAATCCGCCTGAAACCGACTTTCAGACGGCATTCAAATAAAAACTGCCAAACACGGACACACCATGACCACGACTACCGCCCCGCAGCGTATTCGGGAAATCCCCTACAACTATACTTCCTACACCGACCGCGAAATCGTCATCCGCCTGTTGGGCGGCGAGGCGTGGCAGATTCTGCAGGACTTGCGCGGACAGCGCAAAACCGGGCGTTCGGCGCGGATGCTGTTTGAAGTGTTGGGCGATATTTGGGTGGTCGTGCGCAATCCGTATCTGGTCGATGATTTGCTGGAGCATCCGAAACGCCGCGCCGCGCTGGTACGCGAAATGCGCCACAGGTTGAACGAAATCCGCAAACGCCGCGACGATAATCGGCAAGTCGATGTCTTGATTGCGGCGGCGGAAAAGGCGGTCGGGCGTTTTGATAGCAGTTTTGATGAAACGCGCCAAAAGCGGCAGCAGATTTTGGAACGCTTAAGCAAAATTACCAAGCCGCACAACATCATGTTTGACGGATTGGCGCGCGTAACGCACGTTACCGATGCGACCGACTGGCGCATGGAGTATCCGTTTGTCGTCGTCAATCCCGACACGGAGGCGGAAGTCGCGCCTTTGGTGCGCGCCTTAATCGAGTTGGACTTAGTCATTATCCCACGCGGCGGCGGTACAGGTTATACCGGCGGCGCAGTACCTTTGGATGCAAACAGCGCAGTCATCAATACCGAAAAACTCGACAAGCATCGCGGCGTGGAATTTGTCGAACTGGCGGGCTTGGACGGCAAACATCCGATTATCCATTGCGGCGCGGGCGTGGTTACGCGCCGAGTAGAAGAAACCGCGCATCAGGCAGGTTTGGTATTTGCCGTTGATCCGACTTCCGCCGATGCGTCCTGCGTGGGCGGTAATGTGGCGATGAACGCGGGCGGTAAAAAAGCCGTGCTGTGGGGGACGGCGTTGGACAATCTCGCCTACTGGCAGATGGTCAACCCGCAGGGCGAATGGCTGCGCATCGAACGCGTGCGCCACAATTTCGGCAAAATCCACGATGAAGAAACCGCCGTGTTCGACGTTCACACGTTGGATTCAGACGGCATCAATGTCGTTAAAACCGAACGCTTGGAAATCCCCGGCCACAAATTCCGCAAAGTCGGTTTGGGCAAAGACGTTACCGACAAATTCTTGAGCGGCCTGCCCGGCGTGCAAAAAGAAGGTACAGACGGCATCATCACCAGCGTTGCCTTCGTGTTGCATAAAATGCCGAAATACACGCGCACCGTGTGTATGGAGTTTTTCGGCACGGTCGCCACCGCTACGCCGTCCATTGTCGAAATCCGCGATTTCTTGCTTGCACATGAAAGTGTACGCCTTGCCGGTTTGGAACATTTGGACTGGCGTTATGTCCGCGCTGTCGGCTATGCCACCAAAGCGGCAGGTAAAGGCCGACCTAAAATGGTCTTGCTGGCAGACGTGGTTTCCGACGACGAAGCCGCCGTACAGGCAGCCGCCGAACACATCTGCGAACTTGCCCGCGCCCGCGACGGCGAAGGCTTTATCGCCGTGTCGCCCGAAGCGCGCAAAACCTTCTGGCTCGACCGCAGCCGCACCGCCGCTATCGCCAAGCACACCAACGCCTTTAAAATCAACGAAGACGTAGTGATTCCGCTGGAGCGGCTGGGCGAGTATTCGGACGGCATCGAACGCATCAACATCGAGCTTTCCATCCAAAACAAACTCAAACTCTGTGCCGCCTTAGAGCAATATCTTTCGGGCAAACTCCCCATCGACAAAATGGGCACCGACCTGCCGACCGCCGAGCTTTTGGGCGAACGCGGCAAACACGCCCTGGCCCACGTTTCCGCCGTCAAAGCACGTTGGGAATGGCTGCTTGACAATTTAGACACGCCGCTTGCCGACTATAAGGCTCGCTATGGCGCAGCCGTCCATGCCGCGCCCGAAGCCAAAGACAATGAAAGTTGCTTTATTGCCTTCCGCGATTTCCGCCTGCGCGTGTCTGTCAAAGCGGACGTAATGAAGCCGCTTTCTGAAATCTTCAGCGGCAAAACAGATACCAAAATTATCCAAGGCTTGGGCAAAATCCATGCCAAAACCGTACGCAGCCGCGTCTTCGTCGCCCTGCATATGCACGCTGGCGACGGCAACGTCCACACCAATATTCCGGTCAATTCGGACGATGCCGAAATGCTTCAGACGGCCTATCGTTCGGTCGAACGCATTATGAAAATCGCCCGTTCGCTCGGCGGCGTGATTTCCGGCGAACACGGCATCGGCATCACCAAGCTCGAATTTCTGACCGATGAAGATTTGCAACCGTTTTGGGACTACAAAAACCAAGTCGATCCGAAACATACCTTCAATCGTCACAAACTGATGAAAGGCTCGGACTTACGCAACGCCTACACGCCGTCGTTCGAGCTTTTGGGCGCGGAATCGCTGATTATGGAAAAATCAGACCTCGGCACCATCGCCGATTCCGTCAAAGACTGCCTGCGCTGCGGCAAATGCAAACCCGTCTGCTCCACCCACGTTCCGCGTGCCAACCTGTTGTACAGCCCGCGCAACAAAATCCTCGGCGTGGGGCTCTTGACCGAAGCCTTCTTATACGAAGAGCAAACCCGCCGCGGCGTTTCCATCAAACACTTTGAAGAACTCATGGACATCGGCGACCACTGCACCGTGTGCCACCGCTGCGTCAAACCCTGCCCCGTCAACATCGACTTCGGCGACGTAACCGTGGCCATCCGCAACTACCTTGCCGATTCCGGTCATAAACGCTTTGCGCCTGCGGCTTCAATGGGCATGGCATTTCTGAACGCCACCGGCCCAAAAACCATCAAAGCCCTTCGCGCCGCCATGATACAAACCGGCTTCCCTGCGCAGAACTTTGCCTACAAAATCGGCAAGCTTCTTCCGATTGGCACTAAAAAGCAAAAAGCCGAACCGAAAGCCACCGTCGGTACCTCCTCAATCAAAGAACAGGTTATCCACTTCATCAACCGTCCTTTGCCCAAAAGTGTGCCCGCCAAAACACCGCGCTCCATGCTAGGTATAGAAGACGACAAGAGTATTCCCATCATCCGCAACCCTGCCACGCCTGAAAATGCCGAGGCCGTGTTCTATTTCCCCGGCTGCGGTTCCGAACGCCTGTTCAGCCAAATCGGGCTCGCCGTTCAAGCCATGCTCTGGCACGTCGGCGTACAAACCGTCCTGCCGCCCGGCTATATGTGCTGCGGCTATCCGCAGGACGCGGGCGGCAACAAGGCAAAAGCCGAAGAAATGAGCACCAACAACCGCGTCGCCTTCCACCGTATGGCGAACACCCTCAACTACCTCGACATCAAAACCGTCGTCGTCAGTTGCGGCACTTGTTACGACCAGCTTGAAAAATACCGCTTCGAGGAAATCTTTCCCGGCTGCCGCATCATCGACATCCACGAATACCTGCTCGAAAAAGGCGTGAAACTCGACGGCGTGAAAGGTCAGCAATACCTCTATCACGACCCTTGCCACACACCGATTAAAACCATGAACGCCACCCAAATGGCCAGCAGCCTGATGGGGCAGAAAGTCGTCTTAAGCGACCGCTGCTGCGGCGAATCCGGCATGTTCGCCGTCAAACGCCCCGACATCGCCACACAGGTCAAATTCCGCAAACAAGAGGAAATTGAGAAAAACCTCAAAGAGCTGCCGCAGGGCGAACCCGTCAAAATGCTGACCTCCTGCCCAGCCTGCCTGCAAGGTCTGAGCCGCTACGCCGACGACAACAATATGCCTGCCGACTACATCGTCATCGAAATGGCGAAACACATCCTCGGCGAAAACTGGCTGGATGAGTTCGTCAAAAAAGCCAACAACGGCGGCGTAGAGAAAGTGTTGCTGTAACAACGGACACGGAAATGCCGTCTGAACGCCGAAAGCCTTCAGACGGCATCGTTTGAACCAAATATAGTGGATCAAATTTAAATCAGGACAAGGCGACGAAGCCGCAGACAGTACAAATAGTACGGAACCGATTCACTTGGTGCTTCAGCACCTTAGAGAATCGTTCTCTTTGAGCTAAGGCGAGGCAACACCGTACTGGTTTTTGTTAATCCACTATACCTACCCAAATCATGATTGACAGACAAACAAACGAACCCAAACAAAAAACCCGAATCATCCTTGCCCCCATGCAAGGGCTGGTAGACGATGTGATGCGCGACCTGCTGACACGGATAGGCGGCTACGACGAATGCGTCAGCGAATTTGTACGCATTACCCATACCGTGCATTCCCGCGCCACATGGTTAAAATATATCCCCGAAATCGCCAACGGAAACAAAACGTTTTCCGGTACCCCGTGCACGGTTCAGCTTTTGGGCAGCGATGCGGACAATATGGCAGAGAATGCGCTGGAAGCCGTCCGCTTCGGTGCGGACAAAATCGATTTGAACTTCGGCTGCCCCGCGCCCACCGTCAACAAACACAAAGGCGGCGCAATACTTTTAAAAGAGCCGCAACTGATATTTCATATCGTCAAAACGCTGCGCGGACGTTTGCCCGCACATATTCCGTTGACGGGGAAAATGCGGCTCGGCTATGAAGACAAAAGCCCTGCTTTGGAATGCGCCTGTGCGATTGCCGAAGGGGGCGCATGCGGACTGACCGTGCACGCGCGCACCAAAGCCGAGGGTTACGAACCGCCGGCGCATTGGGAATGGATACGCAAAATCCGCGATACCGTCAATATTCCCGTTACCGCCAACGGCGATGTCTTCAGCCTGCAAGACTATATCGGCATCAAAACAATCAGCGGCTGCAACAGCGTCATGCTGGGGCGAGGCGCGGTCATCCGCCCCGACTTGGCGCAGCAAATCAAGCAATACGAGAACGGCGGGCCGGTCAAAGACACGGATTTTGCCGAAATTTCCAAATGGATACGGCTCTTTTTCGATTTATGCCTGGCAAAAGAGGCAAACAACAAATACCCGATTGCCCGCCTTAAGCAATGGCTGGGCATGATGAAAAAAACGTTCGCCCCGGCGCAGACGCTGTTTGACCGCGTCCGAACGGTTAAGGATGCGGATGAAGTCCGCCAAATCCTGAGCGCATTCGAGTATGAGATGAATGTTTGACTGTTTCCCGTGCTTCAAAGCAAATGCCGTCTGAAAACCTTTCAGACGGCATTTGCTGTCTTTATTGCCGTTTTTCCCCTGCTTTCGGCGTATTTTTGTTTTTCAGCTTCGCACCCAAGCCCAAACGTCTTTCATAATCCGATTGGGGGGTATCGTCTTCCTGCATGCCGAATGCGCTGGCATTGACCCACAGCGACAGCAGCGAAACGATAAAGGCGAAAAAACCGACTACATACCAAAACATTGCCCCTCCCGATTTGTTAAAATCATATCAAATACGGTACCAAATCTACCACAAGCCCATGGTCAAATAAATCTTCTACCCGCATTATTTCATTCATTTACTTTGGAAATAAAAAAGGACACCTGAAAATTTTGCAAAACTTTTCAGATGCCCCGATTTGACAAATTCGAATCAACCGCCGCACGCACCGCAGCAGCCGCCCTCGCTGTGTCCGCCTTTTTTATCGTCGCCGGCAACGGGCAATTCGACTTCTTCATTTGTTTTTTCTGCATCTTCAGGCAAGTCGTTGACTTTGATTTTAGCAGTTTCGCTCATTTCGCCACCTCGTGGAAAACAGTTTAAAAGATTCGGAAATATAGCATGTTTAACCTAAGCATGAAAAGGGGAAGCAGCATGGAAAATGCCGTCTGAAACCGAAGGTCGGCCTTCAGACGGCATTTTACCGCCGAATCAAATATACCGGACTTCGATAATGTCGTATTCGCGCACGCCGCCCGGTGCTTGGACTTCCGCCGTATCGCCCTCTTCCTTGCCGATTAGGGCGCGGGCAATCGGTGAGCCGACATAGATTTTGCCCTGTTTGATATCGGCTTCGTCTTCGCCGACAATTTGGTAGGTAACGTGTTCTTCCGTTTCCAAATCTTCCAGCGTAACCGTCGTACCAAACACGATTTTTCCTTCGGCATGGATTTCGGTCGGATTGATGATGTGGGCAACGGAAAGTTTGTGTTCCAGCTCGGAAATGCGGCCCTCGATAAAACCTTGGCGTTCTTTGGCGGCTTCGTATTCGGCGTTTTCGGACAAATCGCCGTGCGATCTGGCTTCGGCAATCGCTTCGATCACTTCGGGACGCGCCACGCTTTTGAGCTGCTGCAATTCCTGTTTCAGCAATTCCGCACCGCGTACGGTCAGGGGGATTTTTTGCATCGGTCTTTTTTCTCCATATTCCGGCACACCGGTTTGCGGCAGCAAGCATACCGCGTACCGTCTTGCTTTGTGCGTCCGGATATTAAAATAAAAACACAAGCCGCCCGGAAAATCGGCGGCTTGTCTGTCGTTGAACAGCGGCTATTCTACCAAATTCTATGAAATTGGCAATCGTACCGTACCGTCTGCAAACGCCACCTGCCCGCAACAAAAGCCGAAAATATATCGGCAAAAAAATTTTAGAAACAAAAAATTTAAAAATAATCAATTTTCGGCACAAAAAACCACATTTACGGACTTTAAAACCGAAAATGCCAAACCTGAGATTTTTCAGACGGCATTTGCACCAGTATAATGCAGGCTGTTTTTATCTTTATATTTACGTTTTGCCATGACCGAATCCGTCCGCCTCCCCGCCGCCCGTCTCAAACCTTCCACCGTCGCCCTGCCCGGCTCCAAAAGCATCAGCAACCGCACCCTGCTGCTCGCCGCCTTGTCCGACAATACTTGTGAAATCCATTCCCTGCTCAAATCCGACGATACCGGTCGTATGTTGGAAGCACTTGATAAACTCGGCGTTGAAATCGAATATCTTGCCGAAGGCCGTCTGAAAGTGCACGGCACAGGCGGACGTTTCCCCAATCGGACTGCCGATTTGTTTTTAGGCAATGCGGGCACGGCGTTCCGTCCGCTGACCGCCGCGCTGGCTGTTTTGGGCGGCGATTATCATCTGCACGGCGTGCCTCGTATGCACGAACGCCCCATCGGCGATTTGGTCGATGCGTTGCGGATTGCCGGCGCCGATGTCGAATATCTCGGCAACGGACACTATCCGCCGCTTCATATTGGCAAACGTCAAGACCGCGGCGAGCGCGTGATTCCGATTAAAGGCAATGTGTCCAGCCAGTTTCTGACCGCCCTTTTAATGGCGTTGCCGCTGACCGGACAGGCATTTGAAATCCGTATGGTCGGCGAGTTGATTTCCAAGCCCTATATCGACATTACCTTGAAACTGATGGCGCAATTCGGCGTACAGGTTATCAATGAAGGCTACCGCGTTTTCAAAATCCCCGCCGATGTGCACTACCACGCGCCCGAACACCTGCACGTCGAAGGCGATGCCTCCAGCGCGTCCTACTTCCTCGCAGCCGGTTTGATTGCCGCCACGCCCATCCGCGTTATCGGTATCGGCGCAAACAGCATACAGGGCGATGTCGCCTTTGCCCGTGAGCTGGAAAAAATCGGTGCGGACGTGGTTTGGGGCGAAAACTTCGTCGAAGTCTCGCGCCCGAAAGAACGTGTCGTCCTAGCCTTTGATTTGGATGCGAACCATATCCCCGATGCCGCCATGACCCTCGCCATCCTCGCACTTGCCACAGGGCAAACCTGCACGCTGCGCAACATCGGTTCGTGGCGCGTCAAGGAAACTGACCGCATTGCCGCAATGGCGAACGAGTTGCGCAAACTCGGTGCAAAAGTCGTCGAAGAAGCCGAAGCGATTCACATCACCCCGCCTGAAACGCTGACACCCGACGCCGTCATCGACACTTACGACGACCACCGCATGGCAATGTGTTTCTCGCTGGTTTCCCTGTTGGGCGTACCCGTCGTCATCAACGATCCGAAATGCACCCATAAAACCTTCCCGACTTATTTTGAAGTGTTCTCTTCGCTGACCGAAACAGCGGAAACGGCTAGTGGAATGGATCGCAATAATATAGGCACAATCCCCAAAGAAATACGAAAAGGATACTAATTATGATATTTGGATGTAAGAAATTTTTTGCTATTGAAGTAACCAAGCTACCAATAAAATCCTATTATTCCACAATACCATTGAGAATTTGGATAAATTCTATACCGCTAGGAACATTTAATGATGAGACCTATATTCCCGTATTTATAGCCCGCCTTGAGCGATGTTTATCGAATCAAATTAGATTACCGGAAGATATTATTAATTCCAATACCAATAGGAAATTTTATTATCTAATCAATGATGAGACCACTAGTGAATATATTGTAGGGCTTGGGGATTCATTTGATGATTATCAAATGTATTATTTTAATAATAAAAATCGTGTTTCATTTTTATGGAAATTACGTGAAAATACATTTTCAAATTATAGCTATGAATACGATTGCAACGATTTATTTGAGTTTGAATTAGAGAAGAAGATAATTGAAAATAGTATACTAATTTTTAAGGAAGCTATCGATAATAATATTAAATATAATATTGTGAAAATATAAGATGGAAAAATGCCGTCTGAAACCCGAAATAGGGCTTCAGACGGCATTTGTGTATTTGCGGACGGCGGGTTTTAAATCTGTTCCAATTCCATGTTTAAAACGGTTTGTTCCTGTTTTGCTCGGAAGTCTGCCAGTTTTTGCGCCAGTTCGGGATTTTCATTGGCCAGCATGGAAACGGCAAACAATGCCGCATTGGCCGCGCCTGCCTCGCCGATGGCGAATGTGGCGACAGGTACGCCTTTGGGCATTTGTACAATCGATAAAAGCGAATCTTCGCCGCGCAGGTATTTACTGGGGACGGGTACGCCCAAAACGGGGACGGTGGTCTTGGCGGCAACCATGCCGGGTAAATGCGCCGCGCCGCCTGCACCCGCGATGATGGCTTTGATGCCGCGCGCCCGTGCGGTTTCGGCGTATTCAAACATCAAATCCGGGGTACGGTGTGCGGAAACGACGCGCGCCTCGTATTTCACGCCGAAGTCTTCAAGAAACTGCGCTGCCTGCCGCATAACGGGCCAATCGCTGTTGCTGCCCATAATGATGCCGATTTGTATCATAAATCCTCCTTGGTGCGGATGGGGTAAAAAGCGGAAAAATGGAAAAACTATCGTTTGCGTACGGCTGCGGCGGCGCGTTTTGCCGCCGGGCTGCCCGGGTAAGCCTGTATCAGTCCGCGCCAGGTCGCCCTTGCAATGTCTTTTTGCTGAAGCCTGTATTGGCATTCGCCGATTTTGAATATGGCTTCGGGCGCGGTTGGGCTGTCTTTGAAACGGTTGGCGTAACGCCCTCCGATTTCGATGACGGATTCGCAGTTGCCCATACGCGCCCTGCTTTGCAGCAACAGGTACATACTGCGTTGCGCGATGCTGCCACCATCTCCGCCGTCCGCGCCTTTCAACAGGGCGGCTGCGGCGGCGAACCTGCCGTTTTGATAGTGTTTGAGTGCCTGATTGTAGAGGTTTTGTGCGGTTTCGACGGTATGTGCGGATGCGCTGCCGCCTTCGGTATTGAGGTAATGCTCTTTCAACTTGCGGTCATCGAGTTTTTGGACGTATGTCCTGCCGGAAGGGTGTGTTTTCGCATGCTCCAGTGCTTTGACTTTGCCGTTTAAGGTTTCCACTTCGTTCGACAGGCGGATAATCCTGTTTTCCAAATCGTCCAAACGGTCTTGCAGAGTGGGAACGGGATAGGGAATGCCGTCTGAAGCATTTTCCCGTGTCGGCATTTCGGTTCGGCTGCCTGTCGGAACGGGTGAACTGGAAGCACAGGCGGCGGATACGGTCAGCCAAACAATAAAAAGCAGTAATCGGGTCTTCATTATTTTTTCAGCAGCAGGGTCAAACCGTCGCCGACGGGCAGGGTGATGGGGACGATGCGCGGGTCGTTCGGCAGGTTTTGATTGAAATCTTTGAGGATGCCGACGCTGGGCGGCGCATCGGAAGCCGCTTCGCGCATCACCCTTCCGTTCAACAAAATATTGTCGATGGCAATAATGCCGCCTTGCCGGACAAGTTTGAGGCAACGCTCGAAATATTGCGGCGTGGGCGGTTTGTCTGCGTCTATCAGTGCCAAATCGTAGCTTCCGGCTTCGCCTTGTGCAATCAAATCATCCAATGTCAGTAATGCGGGTTGCAGGTGCAGGCTGATTTTATGTGCCACGCCTGCCTCGTTCCAAACCTGACGCGCCGTATCGGTAAAGGTTACATTGATGTCGCAGGCGGTAATCCGCCCGTGTTCGGGCAACGCCAATGCAAGCGCGGTGCTGCTGTATCCGGTAAACACGCCGATTTCCAGATATTTTTCCGCGCGAATCAGCTTTGCCAGCCAAACCAAAACCGCCGCCTGTTCGCGCGCAATCGCCATTTTGCCCATACGGTGATGCCCGGTCTTCTCGCGCAGCCGCGTCAAAACGGGATGTTCAGGTTCGCCGATGCTGTTCAAATAGTTTTGCAGGTCGGGGGCGACATTGGACAGATTGGTCGTCATTTCGGCGGATTCAGTCTTGGTAATAGGTATAAGGTTTTTTCGCTACTTTTGCCGCCTCGAAGTTTTCCTGTTCTTCGGGACTAAGTTCGACATCCCACAAAAGCCCTCGGTTTTTCAAACGTTCTTGCGCCAATTCAGGTTTTTCTTCAATCAGGCGGTTGAGGAATTGTGTGGCATCGGATTGGTAGTGGTACATCTTTGTGCTCCAATTTTACGGGATACGGCGTGATTATACTGGTATTTTCCAAACGGGATAAACGGCTTTTATCAAGAATACGGGCAGAAAGATGAGGGGTTTTATTATAGAATAAGACGTTTTTTGCAACGGAAGCCTACCTTATGCCACGCATTGCCGCCCTGCCCGACCATCTTGTCAACCAAATCGCCGCCGGCGAAGTGGTCGAACGCCCTGCCAACGCCTTGAAAGAAATCGTTGAAAACAGTATCGATGCAGGCGCGACGGCGATCGATGTCGAGCTGGCGGGCGGCGGCATCCGCCTCATCCGCGTCAGCGACAACGGCGGCGGCATCCACCCCGACGACATCGGGCTTGCGCTCCACCGCCATGCCACCAGCAAAATCAAAACCTTAAACGATTTGGAACACGTTGCCAGCATGGGCTTTCGCGGCGAAGGTTTGGCCAGTATCGCCTCCGTCAGCCGCCTGACCCTGACCAGCCGTCAAGAAGACAGTTCGCACGCGACCCAAGTCAAAGCCGAAGACGGCAAACTCAGCAGCCCCACCGCCGCCGCCCACCCCGTCGGCACCACCATCGAAGCCGCCGAACTCTTCTTCAACACCCCCGCGCGGCGCAAGTTTCTCAAGTCCGAAAACACCGAATACGCCCACTGCGCCACCATGCTCGAACGCCTCGCGCTGGCGCATCCGCACATCGCCTTCTCACTCAAACGCGACGGCAAACAAGTATTCAAACTTCCTGCCCAAAGCCTGCATGAACGGATTGCCGCCATTGTCGGCGATGACTTTCAGACGGCATCCCTGGAAATCGACAGCGGCAACGGCGCATTGCGGCTCTATGGCGCGATTGCCAAGCCAACCTTTGCCAAAGGCAAAACCGACAAACAATACTGCTTCGTCAACCATCGTTTTGTCCGTGACAAAGTCATGCTCCATGCCGTCAAGCAGGCATACCGCGACGTATTGCACAACGCGCTGACGCCTGCTTTCGTCCTCTTTCTCGACCTGCCGCCCGAAGCCGTGGATGTCAACGTCCATCCGACCAAAACCGAAATCCGCTTCCGCGACAGCCGGCAGGTGCACCAACTCGTGTTCCACACGCTCAACAAAGCCCTTGCCGACACGCGCGCCGACTTAACCGAAAGCGTCGGCAACGCAGGCGAAGTGTTGCATGACATTACCGGCGTTGTCTCCAACCAAATGCCGTCTGAAAGCGGCGGCGAAAATCTGTTTGATCGCGCATCCGACTACCCGGCGGGCAACAAACCCGATACGCGCAATGCCTTTGGTTCATCAGGCAAAACCGCGCCTATGCCTTACCAAGCCGCGCGTGCGCCGCAACAACACAGCCTGTCCCTGCGCGAAAGCCGCACGGCAATGAATACTTACGCCGAACTCTACAAAAAAACCGGCGACATCGACCTTGAATTGAGCCGATTAGGGCAGGCACGTTTCGGCAATATGCCGTCTGAAACACCTATCCCCAAAACAGATACGCCGCTTTCAGACGGCATCCCGTCCCAATCCGAACTGCCGCCGCTCGGCTTCGCCATTGCCCAATTATTGGGCATCTACATCCTCGCCCAAGCCGAAGACAGCCTGCTGCTCATCGATATGCACGCCGCCGCCGAACGCGTCAACTACGAAAAAATGAAACGCCAGCGGCAGGAAAACGGCAAGCTGCAAAGCCAACGCCTGCTTATTCCCGTAACCTTTGCCGCATCCCACGAAGAATGCGCCGCCCTCGCCGATTATGCCGAAACGCTGGCAGGCTTCGGCTTGGAATTGTCCGATATGGGCGGCAACACCCTCGCCGTCCGCGCCGCACCCGCAATGTTGGGCAAATCCGACGTTGTCTCGCTCGCCCGCGACGTATTGGGCGAACTTGCCCAAGTCGGCAGCAGCCAAACCATCGAAGAACACGAAAACCATATCCTCGCCACCATGTCCTGCCACGGCTCGATTCGCGCCGGCCGCAGGCTTACCCTGCCCGAAATGAACGCACTGCTGCGCGATATGGAAAACACGCCGCGCAGCAACCAATGCAACCACGGCAGGCCGACTTGGGTCAAACTGACTTTGAAAGAATTGGACGCACTGTTCTTGCGCGGACAGTAAGCCGAAAGTGCTAGAATACACCGCCCGAAGCCGACGTTCGGACGGCATTCCGACACACCGACAGAAACATCACGACCGAAACCAAGAGAAAAACATGGCCTATCAAGTTCTCGCCCGAAAATGGCGGCCCAAAACCTTTTCCGACTTAGTCGGTCAGGAACACGTCGTCAAAGCCCTGCAAAATGCCTTGGACGAAGGCAGGCTGCACCACGCCTACCTGCTGACCGGAACGCGCGGCGTAGGCAAAACCACCATCGCCCGCATCCTTGCCAAAAGCCTCAACTGCGAAAACGCGCAACACGGCGAACCTTGCGGCGTGTGCGAAAGCTGTACGCAGATCGATGCCGGACGCTATGTCGACCTACTCGAAATCGATGCCGCCTCCAACACAGGCATCGACAACATCCGCGAAGTCTTGGAAAACGCCCAATACGCGCCGACCGCCGGCAAATACAAAGTCTATATCATCGACGAAGTGCATATGCTTTCCAAAAGCGCGTTCAACGCCATGCTCAAAACGCTGGAAGAGCCGCCCGAACACGTCAAATTCATCCTCGCCACCACCGATCCGCACAAAGTCCCCGTTACCGTCTTGAGCCGCTGCCTGCAATTCGTCTTACGCAATATGACCGCGCAACAGGTTGCCGACCACCTCGCCCACGTCCTCGACAGCGAAAAAATCGCCTACGAACCCCCCGCCCTGCAACTTTTGGGGCGCGCCGCCGCCGGATCGATGCGCGATGCCTTGAGCCTGCTCGACCAGGCCATCGCCCTAGGTTCGGGCAAAGTTGCCGAAAACGATGTCCGCCAAATGATCGGCGCGGTTGACAAACAATACCTGTACGAACTGCTGACAGGCATCGTCAACCAAGACGGCGCGGCCCTGACCGCAAAAGCGCAGGAAATGGCGGCGCGTGCCGTCGGCTTTGACAATGCCTTGGGCGAACTTGCCATACTGCTGCAACACCTCGCCCTGATACAGGCAGTGCCGAATGCCTTGGCGCACGACGACCCCGATTCCGATATTCTGCACCGCCTCGCCCAAACCATAAGCGGCGAACAAATCCAGCTTTACTACCAAATCGCCGTCCACGGCAAACGCGACCTGGGCCTCGCCCCCGACGAATACGCCGGCTTTATGATGACCCTGCTGCGTATGCTCGCGTTCGCACCCTTGGCGGCAGCTTCGTGTGATGCAAACGCCGTGATTGAAAATACAGAATTTAAATCCCCATCGGCACAAACCACCGAAAAGGAAACCGCCGCAAAAAAGCCCCAACCGCACCCTGAAGCAGAAACCGCCCAAACATCCGTTCAGACGGCATCCGCAGCGGCAATGCCGTCTGAAGGCAAAACCGCCGGACCCGTTACCAATCAAGAAAACAACGATGTTCCGCCTTGGGAAAACACGCCGGACGAAGCCCAAACCGCAGACGGCACGGCGCAGGCATCGGCAAAAAACATTCAGACGGCATCCGAAGCCGGAATGCCGCCCGAAAATCAAGTTTCCCAAAACAAGGCGACCAACAACGAAACCGGATCATCCTTGTCCGAAGTGCCGTCTGAAAACCCCATTCAGGCAACACCGAATGATGAAACCGTTGAAACGGAAACATTTGCACACGAAGCCCCTGCAGAACCTTTCTACGGTTACGGCTTTCCGGATAATGACTGCCCCGTAGAAGACGGCGCAGAAATCCCGCCGCCCGATTGGGCAAATGTCCTCCCTGCCGATACCGCAGGCGGAGGCGCGGACGAAGAAGCAGAAGCAGGCGGCATCGGCGGAAACAACACGCCGTCCGACCCGCCGCCCGAATTTTCCACCGAAAACTGGGCAGCCATCGTCCGGCACTTCGCCCGCAAACTCGGCGCGGCGCAAATGCCGGCGCAACACTCCGCGTGGACGGAATACCATCCCGACACCGGACTGATGGTTTTGGCAATGACCGCCGAAGCCCGCGCCACCGCCGACAAAAAACGGCTCGACAAAATCCGCGACACCCTCGCCCAAGCCTACGGGCTGCAACTCACCCTGCAAACCGAAGACTGGCGCGACGAAGCCGGCCGGGAAACCCCCGCGATGCAGGACAAGCGCGCCCAAGCCGAAGGCAGGCAAAAAGCACAAGCCTTGCTCGAAGCCGACCCCGCCGCACAAAAAATTCTCCAAGCATTCGGCGCGCAATGGCAGCCCGAATCACTGGAATTGGCGGCAAACCGGCCATAAGCAGATATAATGCCGCCCGAACCCTTCGGACGGCATTGCCGTTTCCCTTATCCAATCAACACAGACAGGAGTTTTACCAATGTTCGGAAAAGCCGGATTAGGCGGCCTGATGAAACAGGCGCAGCAAATGCAGGAAAATATGAGAAAAGCACAAGCCAAACTTGCCGAAACCGAAGTAGAAGGCGAAGCAGGCAACGGATTGGTCAAAATCACAATGACCTGCGCGCACGAAGTACGCAAAATCGACATCAGCCCCGATTTGATTCAAGAAGCCGCCGACGACAAAGAAATGCTCGAAGACCTCATCCTCGCCGCCCTCAAATCCGCCCGTGGCAAAGCCGAAGAAACCGCAAACAAAACAATGGGCGCATTCACACAAGGTCTGCCCCCCGGAGTGGGCGACTTCTTCCGCTGACCCCCGACCGTCATTCCCACGCAGGCAGGAATGACGGAGGGCAATGCCGTCTGAAACTTCGTCATTCCCGCGAACGCGGGAATCCGGTAGGCTGGGCTGTAAGGTGGGCTGTAGGGTGGGCTTCAGCCCACCAATCCGCCAACAACCACACAAACCCCCACCGACCGTCATTCCCGCAAAAGCGGGAATCCAGAAACGCAACGCAACAGGAATTTATCGGAAAAACCCCAACCCGAACGGACTAGATTCCCGCCTGCGCGGGAATGACGGGATTTCAAGTTGAGGGAATTTCCCTGAAAAACCCCAACCCCCAAAAAACACCGGGCGGATGCCGCACCATCCGCCCCCAAACCCCTTTTTAACCATTCAAACAAACAGAAAGAGAAAACAAAATGAACAAAATATACCGCATCATTTGGAATTCGGCCCTCAATGCCTGGGTAGTCGTATCCGAACTCACCCGCAACCACACCAAACGCGCCTCCGCGACGGCGGCGGTTGCCGTATTGGCGACCCTCTTGTCCGCAACGGCACAGGCGAGCACCAACGGTTCGGGGGGGGTACCGTACCGGATAACAACTTTGACCCTGATAACCCGAGTTTTACAGATGATTATCAGACAGATGATGAAAGTGGTAACTCTAATTACAAGTTTGGTCTTGTTGTTGTGGGTAAGGATGGAACGACAAAAACTGACTTTGGTAACACTGATAACGATCAGGGAAAGGTTACCATCTCAGTAGAAAACTCTGAAAGTTCAGAAGCTAAACCTCAGTATAAAAGCAGCTACCTCTACCTCCGCGAAGACGGCGGGATTGAAATCAACCAAGAGGGACGTTCCGCCAAGTTCAAAGTAAAAGCAGGCGACGGCTTGAAGATTGACACTCAAACCGACAAACTCGTTGCCGATACCGTTGATCTTACCGTTACCAACGGCAAAGTAACCGCCCCTGCATCAGACGATGACAAGAAAAAACTCGTCACCGCAGGCAATTTGGCAACCGAGTTAAACAAATTAGGCTGGCAGCTTAAAACCACCAACGGTGCTGCCGCAGCCGGCAACGGCACGTCCTCGACCGTCAAAAACGGCGACGAAGTAGAATTTAAAGGCGAAGACGGCGTTACCGTAACCAGTTCAACTGCTAACGGCAAACACACCGTTACCATCAGAGCCGCCCAAACCCAAGGCGCAAACACAGGCGGCTCTTGGAAAATCACCGCCGATAAAGAAGACGGCGGCGAACTTGACCCTGCAAACACCGCACCTACCGAACAAGATGTCAATACAGGCGAAAAAGTTACCCTCAAAGCAGGCGACAACCTGAAAATCAAACAAAACGGCAAAGACTTCACCTACTCCCTGAAAAAAAATCTTACAGGCTTGAACGGTGTTGAAACTGCAAAATTATCGTTTGGCGCAAACGGCGATAAAGTCAATATCACAAGCGATGCCAAAGGCTTGAATTTCGCGAAAGAAACGGCCGGGGCAAACGGCGACACCACGGTTCATCTGAACGGTATCGGTTCGACTTTGACCGATACGCTGCTGAATACCGGCTCGACCATAAACGTAACCAGCGGCAACGTTACGGATGACGAGAAAAAACGTGCGGCAAGCGTCAAAGACGTATTAAACGCAGGCTGGAACATTAAAGGCGTTAACCCCGGTACAACAGCTTCCGATAACGTTGATTTCGTCCGCACTTACGACACAGTCGAGTTCTTGAGCGCAGATACGGAAACAACGACTGTTAATGTGGAAAGCAAAGACAACGGCAAGAGAACCGAAGTTAAAATCGGTGCGAAGACTTCTGTTATCAAAGAGAAAGACGGTAAGTTGGTTACTGGTAAACAGTTGAAAGATGCAAATACTGGCGCGCCAGCAAATGCAACTGAAGATGCAGACGAAGGCAAAGGCTTAGTAACTGCGGAAGCTGTGATTAATGCAGTAAACAAGGCTGGTTGGAGAATTAAAACGACAGATGCTAATGGTCAAAATGGCGACTTTACAACTGTCGCATCAGGCACAAATGTAACCTTTGCCGATGGCAATAACACGAAGGCAACTGTAACTAAAGATGGAAGTGGAAATATCACTGTTAAGTATGAAGTGAAAACTGATGGAAGTCTTACAACAGGTAATGATGGCAAACTTAAGTTAAACATACTAGATGAGAGAGATATAACAAACTTATTAGTCTCAGGTAACCAAGGCGCTGTTACTGTTAGAAAAGGGGAGTTTAATGACGTAACAACCGATGCAGGACAAGCTAATGGCGATAATCGCGGTAAGGTAACTGTAAAAAATGTAGCAGACCTTGCGAATGCAACCGATGACGACAAGAAAAAAGTCGCCACGGTGGTTGATGTCGCCAAAGCGATTAACGATGCGGCAACTTTCGTGAAAGTACAAAGCACTACTGATGATATTGAAAATGATGCTGCAAACGGAAACACCACTGACGACCAAGCCCTCAAAGCAGGCGACACTTTGACCTTTAAGGCAGGCAAAAACTTAAAAGCCAAGTTGGATAAGAATGGCAAATCCGTTACCTTTGCTTTGGCGAAAAGCATTGAGACAGACAGCGCGACTTTGAGTGAGAAGCTGTCCATCGGTAAAGGTGCGGATAAGGTTGATATTACCAGCGATGCAGATGGCTTGAAATTGGCTAAAGCAGGTAACGGAAATGTTCATTTGAATGGTTTGGATTCAACTTTGCCTGATGTAACTACAAATACAGGTTCATCAACTTCAGTAACCTTCTCGCCTAGTGAGATTGAAAAAACGAGAGCGGCTACCTTGAAAGATGTTTTAAATGCAGGCTGGAACATTAAAGGGGCTAAAGTTGCAGGCGGTAATACCGAGAATGTTGATTTGGTGGCGGGTTACGACAATGTTGAATTTATTACAGGCGATAAAAATACGCTTGATGTCGTATTAACAGCTAAAGATAACGGTAAAACAACCGAAGTAAAATTCACACCGAAAACCTCTGTTATCAAAGAAAAAGACGGTAAGTTGGTTACAGGTCAAAATGGTAAAGATAATGCCAAACCTGATGCAACTAACGACAATGACACCGGCACCGGCTTGGTTACTGCAAAAGCCGTAATTGATGCCGTGAACAAAAGCGGTTGGAGGGTAACCGGCGAGGGGACGACTGCCGAAACCGGTGCAACCGCCGTGAATGCGAACAGTCCTGAAACCGTTACATCCGGCACGAGCGTGAACTTCAAAAACGGCAATGCGACCACAGCAACCGTAAGCAAAGATAATGCAGGCAACATCAACGTCAAATACGATGTAAACACCGGAGACGGCTTGAAGCTTGATAATCAAAAAATCACTGTAGATACAGGCGATGGCTTGAAGATTGGCGATGATAAAAAAATCACTGTAAACACTGGCGACGGTTTGAAGGTTGATAACCAAAAAATCGTTGCAGACACGACCACGCTTACCGTAACAGACGGTAAAGTTACTGCCCCTGACGCAACCAATGGAAATGGGAAAAAACTGGTTAATGCAGGCGATTTAGTTGATGCGTTAAACAAATTAAGCTGGAAAGCAAAAGCTGAAGCGGATACTGATGGCGAAGTTGAACCTACTGCAAATCAAACTCCTCAAGAGGTTAAAGCAGGAGAAACCGTAACCTTCAAAGCAGGTAAGAACTTAAAAGTGAAACAGTCTGGAAAAGACTTTACTTATTCGCTGAAAGACGAACTTGCAGGCTTGACCAGCATTACTTTGGGTACGGCTGGAAACGGCAAAACCACAACCAAAATTACTGAAAATGGTTTAACTGTTTCTACCACCCCGGCAAATGGCGGTACGGCTACCGAAGTCAAAATCGGTTCAGACGGCATTAGTGCGGGTAATAAAGCCATTACCAACGTTGCAAGCGGTTTGAAAACCTACGGGGACAATCAAGCCAATGCGGCAGGACAAGCAGGCAATCCCGTTGCCGCCGCCAAAAACGGACTGATTGACTTGAGCCAACCGAATACCGGAGCGGCAGGCACAGGCACGTCCGTAGCCGACACCACAGCCGCAACCGTAGGCGATTTGCGTAAACTCGGCTGGGTGCTTTCGGCTGATAAAACTACAGATAATAACGGTACGGCATTCCACGCCGCCGTTAAAAACGCCGAAGAAGTCGAGTTCAAAGGCACAGGCAAAGCCACCGTGTCCGCAAAAACCGAAAACGGCAAACATACCGTAACGATTGATGTTGCAGAAACCAAAATCGAGGCTTCAGACGGCATCGAGAAGACTACTGACGGCAAACTCAAACTGAAAGTAAAAACAGGCAATGACAACTTATTGACTGTGGATGCTGACGGCGCATCTGTTGCCAAAGGCAAGCTTGAAGTTGTAAGCACCACAGCCAATAGCGACAAGAAAGGTCAGGTAAAAGCGAAAAGTGCGAATGGAACTGATGCTACCGATAAGGACGTGGCAACAGTGAAGGATGTTGCCGACGCTATTAACAAAGCAGAAACTTTCGTAAAAGTAGAAAATTCTACTGAAGATATTGAAGATGCAGCAGCCAATGAGGCAGATAATACCGAAGAAGCCCTTAAAGCAGGCGATACCTTGACCTTTAAAGCAGGTAAAAACCTGAAAGTTAAACGTAGTGGAAAAGAAATTACTTTTGACTTGGCGAAAAACCTTGATGTGAAAACCGCGACCGTGAGCGATAAGTTGTCGATTGGTAAAGATACGAACAAAGTTAATGTAACCAGTACGGCTGACGGTTTGACCTTTACAAAAGAAAATGGAACACCTGTAGCAGGAAGTGGTGCGCCTGATACGAGAATTTATTTAAATGGTATTGCAACTACTTTAACTGAGCCAAGTGCAGGAGCGAAGTCTTCACACGTTGATTTAAATGTGGATGCAGCGAAAAAATCTCACGCGGCAAGCATTGAAGATGTGTTGCGTGCAGGTTGGAATATTAAAGGTGCTAAGACTGTAGGCGGTGCGGTTGATAATGTTGATTTTGTTGCGACTTACGATACTGTGGAGTTTACAGATGATGGTAAAGGCACAACGACAGTAACTGTAACCCAAAAAGAGAATGGCAAAGGTGCTGACGTTAAAATCGGTGCGAAGACTTCCGTTATCAAAGACCACAACGGCAAACTGTTTACAGGCAAAGACCTGAAAGATGCGAATAATGGTGCAACCGTTAGTGAAGATGATGGCAAAGACACCGGCAACGGCTTGGTTACTGCAAAAGCTGTGATTAATGCAGTAAACAAGGCGGGTTGGAGAATTAAAACAACCGCTGCCAATGGTCAAGCTGGTCAAGCCGGAGATAATTTTGAAACCGTTACATCAGGCACAAATGTAACCTTTGATGATGGCGATGGAACTAAAGCAACTGTAACTAAAACTGATGCTGGTGGTATTACTGTTAAATACGAAGCGAAAGTTGGCGACGGCTTGAAGTTTGACAATAACAAAAAAATCGTTGCAGATACGACCACGCTTACTGTGAATGGAGCGGCTGCAAATGGTGCTGTTGATAACACAACTCCGAAAGGTAAAGTCAAAGAGATTACTTCTGAAGACGACAAGAAAAAACTGGTTAAAGCAGGCGATTTGGTAACTGCCTTAAACAGCTTAAGCTGGACGGCGACTGCTGGTGCAGAAGACGGTGGTGAAAAAGAGGGTAACGCAACCGAACAAGAAGTCAAAGCTGGCGACAAAGTAACCTTTAAAGCGGGCGACAACCTGAAAATCAAACAAAGCGGCAAAGACTTCACCTACTCGCTGAAAAAAGAGCTGAAAGACCTGACCAGCATTGAGCTTAAAGGTACAGCGAATAGCGGTAAAAACGGTGCAAGCACCAAGATTGACCAAAACGGCTTAACCATCACTCCAGCAGCTAATGGTGCGGGCGGCACAGGTGCGTCTAACGGAAACGCCATCAGCGTAACCAAAGATGGCATTAGCGTCGGCGGTAAAACCGTTAAGAATATTACAAGCGGTTTGAATGCTTATGGCGATGCGAATTTTAAGTTAGCTGATAATTCGATAGCAGATTCAGAAAGACACGTTCAAGACGCTTATAAAGGCTTATTAAATCTGAATGAAAAAGGTGCAGATAAGCAACACTTCTTAGTTGCCGATAATACGGCGGCAACCGTAGGCGATTTGCGTAAATTGGGCTGGGTATTGTCAACCAAAAACGGTACGGCGGATGATCCAAACCAACAAGTCAAACAGGCGGATGAAGTGTTGTTTGAAGGCAAAGGCGGTGCGAAGGTTACTTCCACTTCTGCAAACGGCAAACACACCATTACCATTGATGTGGCAGAAACCAAAGTTGGCGATGGTCTTGAGAAAGATACTGCTGATGGCAAAATCAAACTCAAGGTTAAAACTAAAACTGGCGAGGATAATTTATTAACTGTAGATGCTGACGGTGCGTCTGTTGCCAAAGGTAGCTTTGCTGACGTAAACACTAATGCGCCTACGCAAGGTCAAACTGCGGATACTAATCGCGGTAAAGTGGTTGTTAAGGCTTCAGCTACTGATGCAAATGGCGAGCAACCAACCGAGACTGACAAGAAAAAAGTGGCAACTGTCGGCGATGTTGCGGATGCTATCAATAGTGCGGCAACCTTTGTGAAAGTGGAAAGCACAGAAGATGAAATTGAGGACAATCAACAAGCTGATAATGCAGACCAAGCCCTTAAAGCAGGCGACACCTTAACCTTTAAAGCAGGCAAAAACTTAAAAGCCAAGCTGGATAAGACCGGCAAATCCGTTACCTTTGCTTTGGCGAAAAGCATTGAGACAGACAGCGCGACTTTGAGTGAGAAGCTGTCCATCGGTAAAGATGCGGATAAGGTTGATATTACTAGTGATAGTAAAGGGTTGAACTTCGCGAAACCGGGTGCGAATGGTCAAAACGGCAATGTCCACTTAAACGGTATTGCTTCGACTTTGGATGACCCTCGTGTAGGTGGAAAAACTGCACACTTGGACAAAGCAATCAATGACGCAGAACGCAATCGTGCTGCAAGCGTGGGGGATGTATTAAATGCAGGTTGGAATATTCGCGGCGCAAAAACGATTGGCGGTACAGTTGATAATGTTGATTTTGTTTCACCTTATGACACCGTTGAATTTGCCAGCGGCGCAAACGCAAATGTAACCGTTACAACCGATGCAAATCACAAAAAGACAACCGTCCGTGTGGATGTAACGGGCTTGCCGGTCCAATATGTTACGGAAGACGACAAAACCGTTGTGAAAGTGGGCAATAAGTATTACGAAGCCAAAGATGACGGTTCGGCGGATATGGCTAAAACAGTCGACACCGACAAGCTGGCGAAAACCAAAGTGAAATTGGTATCGGCAAGCGGTAAAGATCCGGTGAAAATCACCAATGTTGCGGACGGCACGGAAGATACCGATGCGGTCAGCTTTAAGCAGTTGAAAGCCTTGAAAGACCAAAAGGTTACTTTAACTGCGAGCAATGCTTATGCCAATGGCGGTGCAGATACCAACGACGGCGAAGCAACTCAAACTTTAAGCAATGGTTTGAATTTTAAATTTAAATCCGCAGACCGCGAGTTGTTGAAAATTAGTGCGACCGGCGACACAGTTACCTTTACGCCGAAAGAGGGTTCTGTTCAGGTTGGCGCAGACGGTAAGGCTACGATTCTGAATGGTGCAAATTCTACTAACGGTTTGGTTGAGGCTGGAAAATTGGTAGACAGCCTGAACAAACTGGGTTGGAAAGTCGGCACCGGCACTGACGGCACGGGAGCGACCGATGGCACATCCAACGATACTTTAGTGAAGTCGGGCGATAAAGTAACTTTGAAAGCCGGCGATAATCTGAAGGTCAAACAAGAGGGCACAAACTTCACTTACGCGCTCAAAGATGAATTGACGGGCGTGAAGAGCGTGGAGTTTAAAGACACGGCGAATGGTGCAAACGGTGCAAGCACGAAGATTACCAAAGACGGCTTGACCTTTACGCCGGCAACCGGCGCGAATGGCGGTAATGTAACTGATGCCGATAAAGTTAAAATCGGTTCAGACGGCATCAGCGCGGGTAATAAAGCGGTTAAAAACGTTGTGAGCGGACTGAAGAAATTTGGTGATGGTCATATGTTGGCAAATGGCACTATTGCAGATTTTGAAAAGCATAATGATACTGCCTATAAAGGCTTGACCAATTTGGATGAAAAAGGCGCGGATAATCATCCGACTGTTGCCGACAATACCGCCGCAACCGTGGGCGATTTGCGCGGCTTGGGCTGGGTCATTTCTGCGGACAAAACCACAGGCGGCTCAACGGAATATCACGCTCAGGTGCGGAATGCGAACGAAGTGAAATTCAAAAGCGGCAACGGTATCAATGTATCCGGTAAAACATTGAATAACGGTACACGCGAAATTACCTTTGAATTGGCTAAAGGCGAAGTAACCAATAAAGTCAGTGTAACCAAGAACGATAATTCTACTGTTGAAGCGGTTGTTATCGATGGGAAATACTATGAACGTGATGAAAACGGTAAGCCTAAATTAGATAAGGAAATTTCATCTACAGATATTAAGTCAACAGACAACAAAGGTTCCGGTTATGTTACAGGTAACCAAGTGGCTGATGCGATTGCGAAATCAGGCTTTGAGCTTGGTTTGGCTGATGCGGCGGAAGCTGAAAAAGCCTTTGCGGAAAGCGCAAAAGACAAGCAATTGTCTAAAGATAAGGCGGAAACCGTAAATGCCAACGATAAAGTCCGTTTTGCCGACGGCAAAAATACCAAAGTGAGCGCGGCAACGGTGGAAAGCACCGATGCAAACGGCGAAAAAGTAACCACAACCTTTGTGAAAACCGATGTGGAATTGCCTTTAACGCAAATCTACAACACCGATGCAAACGGTAAGAAAATCGTTAAAAATGCTGACGGAAAATGGTATGAACTGAAAACTGACGGTACGGCTGATACGAGCAAAGAAGTTACCCTCGGTAACGTGGATTCAGACGGCAAGAAAGTTGTGAAAGACAACGATGACAAGTGGTATCACGCCAAAGCTGACGGTACTGCGGATAAATCAACACAAGCGGTTGATAATTCAAAAGTTTCCACCGATGAAAAACACGTTGTCAGCCTTGATCCGAACAATCAATCGAACGGCAAAGGCGTGGTGATTGACAATGTGGCCAATGGCGATATTTCGCCAACCAGCAAACAGGCGGTAAACGGCAGCCAGATTTTCGCATTGACCGGCAACAAAACACCGAATATCACGAGTATCACGGTAGATAAGGATGGTAAAACGGTAAACGTCGGCACAGCCGGAAACGCGAACGATACCAACAAAACGTATCACAACGTCGTGGTGGGCGAAGACGGTAAAACCCCGTTATTGACCACTTATAATGTGGAAGGCAGAAAAGAAGTGATCACCAATTCGGTGGTCGAAGCCATCTACAATATGAATGAGCAAGGGATTAAGTTCTTCCACTCCAACGACGGCAAAGCGACTAGCAGAATCGAACGAAGCAATGAAATCGATTCCAGCGCAAGTGGCAAATATGCAACGGCGATTGGTGCGAAAGCCGATGCGGCAGGCGAAAATGCCATTGCCTTCGGCTACGGCTCAAAAGCATTGCGCGATAACACAGTGGCGATTGGTACGGGCAACGTTGTGAATGCGGAAAAATCCGGCGCATTCGGCGATCCGAACTACATCGAAGATGGTGCAAGCGGCAGCTACGCTTTCGGTAACGATAACCGTATTACTTCTAAAAACACGTTTGTGTTGGGTAATGGGGTTAATGCGAAATATAAAGCCAATGGAGAAGTTGATACCGAAACCGCAACCGTTAAGGACAAAGACGGTCAAGAGACTACCGTTACCGTTCCTAAAGCGTTAGGGGCTACAGTTGAAAACTCTGTTTATCTGGGTAATAAATCGACCGCGACAAAAGATACAGGCAGCAACCTGAAATCCGACGGCACGGCGGGTAATACCACAACCGCCGGCGCGACGGGTACGGTAAACGGCTTTGCCGGCGCGACGGCGCACGGTGCGGTTTCTGTCGGCGCGAGCGGCGAAGAAAGACGTATCCAAAACGTTGCGGCAGGCGAAATTTCCGCCACTTCCACCGATGCGATTAACGGCAGCCAGCTGTATGCGGCAACCAAAGGCATCGCCGATCAGGCCGTCGGTATGGTCAGGGCGTTGAAACGCGAACTGGAAGGCGTTGCCGCCGGTGCGAATGCCGCAGCCGCCTTGCCGCAATCGTACCTGCCCGGAAAATCGATGATTTCCGCCGCAACGGGCGCATACGGTTCGACAGGCGCACTCGCCGTCGGCTACTCCAGCATCAGCGACAACGGCAAATGGGTGGTCAAAGGCCAGCTCAACATCAATACCCGAAGCAAAGCCGGCGGCGGTGTCGGCGTGGGCTATATCTGGTAACAACCCAGAAGCGTTGAAAAATGCCGTCTGAAAGGCTTCAGACGGCATTTTTATTGCCCCGTCCGATGGTTCGCAACGGGAAAACCGTATCGCATAACGGGCGGATGTGTATTTCAGAGGACGCGGGACAAGTGTGTAGGGTAAGGCGTAGCAACTGTATTTTTCACCATGTCGGGCAAAAATACCAAAACTCAAATCAAGCCGTTCGGAGGCGGCTCAAAAAAACGGTACTTCGCAGCAGAAGTACCGTTTATCGGGATTTCAGGTTTTATTCTTCGGGACGTTCGCCATCGGTTTCGTCCTGCGTCCCTTCGGTGATGTGCATTTCTACACCGTTGAGGGCGCGGATTTTT
This sequence comes from Neisseria maigaei, assembly GCF_958267405.1. NCBI lineage: Bacteria > Pseudomonadati > Pseudomonadota > Betaproteobacteria > Neisseriales > Neisseriaceae > Neisseria > Neisseria maigaei. Next base: position 32,415 of record NZ_CATQFT010000018.1, read on the forward strand.
GCGTCGATTTCGTCGGCAATTTCGGGGTTTTCTTTCAGCCAGACGCGGACGTTGTCTTTGCCCTGACCGATTTTCGCGCCGTTGTAGCTGTACCACGCGCCGGATTTGTTGATGATGTCGTTTTTCACGCCGATGTCGATCAATTCGCCTTCCCAACTGATGCCTTCTCCGTAGAGGATGTCAAACTCTGCCTGACGGAACGGGGGGGCGACTTTGTTTTTGATGACTTTGACGCGGGTTTCGTTGCCCAATACTTCTTCGCCTTTTTTGATGGATCCGGTGCGGCGGATGTCGAGGCGGACGGAGGAGTAGAATTTGAGGGCGTTGCCGCCGGTGGTGGTTTCGGGGCTGCCGAACATTACGCCGATCTTCATCCGGATTTGGTTGATGAATACAACCAGCGTATTGGTTTTTTTGATGTGTCCGGTCAGTTTGCGCAAAGCCTGGCTCATCAGGCGCGCCTGCAGTCCGACGTGGCTGTCCCCCATATCGCCTTCGATTTCGGCTTTGGGGACGAGTGCGGCTACGGAATCGACGACTACCATATCTATGCCGCCCGAACGGACGAGCGTGTCGCAGATTTCCAAAGCCTGTTCGCCGGTATCGGGCTGGGACAGGTAAAGCTCTTCGACTTTTACGCCGAGTTTGCGGGCGTAAACGGGATCAAAGGCGTGTTCGGCATCGACAAAGGCGCACACGCCGCCGTTTTTCTGGCATTGGGCGACGGCTTCGAGGCAGAGGGTGGTTTTGCCGGAGGATTCGGGGCCGAAGATTTCGACGATGCGCCCGCGCGGCAGGCCGCCGACTCCGAGGGCGAGGTCTAATCCGAGCGATCCGGTGGAAATGACTTCGAGGTTTTCTTCCTGCTGGCTGCCGTCCATTTTCATGATGGCGCCTTTGCCGAAACTTTTTTCGATTTGCGCCAGTGCGGCGGCAAGGGCTTTGCTTTTGTCGTCTGACATTGGGGTTACTCCGGAACAAATGCGGTATGTAGGATGCGGCGCAACACGGGCTGCGGCGCGGGATGTGATGGGCGGCTATTATCGCATGTTTCCCTTTTGGGGACTACCGTCCGCTTCGGCACAAATGCCGTCTGAAACGGTTCAAACGGCATTCGGGAAGCGTGCGTCAGGCGATTTCGAGCCACATGACCTGATAGGGCTGAAGCGTCAAATCCTGATTCAAGCTGACAGTTTTGCCGCCGATGAGGTCGTGCGCCTTGAAAGGCATGGCTTGCAGGGTATGCGCGGTAACGGTTTGCGGATATTCGCTGAAGTTGCCGAATGCCAAAAGCGCGTTGTTGCGGATGTAGCCGATGATGTGTTTGTTGTTGGTGTTGAAAGTAACCAGCCTGCCGCCGTCGAAGCGCGGATTGCTTTGGCGGACGGCAATCATATGGCGCAAGCCCTGATAGATTTGCCCGGCTGCGGTCGACGGATCGTTGCGTTGCGCGTACAGGGCTTCGTTATAACGCGGACGGTGCGCCCAACGGCTGTCGTCGCTTTTGTTGCCGTCTTGCGCCCAGCCGTCGTCGTTGGGCGTGCCCACTTCGTCGCCGAGGTAAATCAGGGGCAGCCCGCCGGTACTCAATGCGATGCTGTACAGAAGTTTGATGCGGCTGACGGCGTGGGGGTCATTTTGAGCCAAGCCTGCCAATGCGGCGGACGTACCGCTGACGCGGCAGTCGCCCGTGTTGGGGTTGTATTGGAAGGGTACGCCACGCGCGAAGCTGCCGTCGAAACGGTTGACGAAGAAGCGGTTGAGGAACTGGCGGTGATCGTAGCCGCTTATGCCCAGATATGCCGCATCTTCATCGGCAAACGTCCAGCCGATGTCGTCGTGGCTGCGGACGTAGTTGACCCAGGCGGTATGCTCGGGCAGGTTGTGGCGGTAGGTCAGCGCCTGATGGAGCAGGTTGACTTCGCGCGTGGCAAGGGTGTTCCACAACAATGCCATTTGCAGGGGGTTGTAACCGATTTGGCATTCGTCCTGCCCGATGTATTGGACGACTTGGTCGGGGTGGACGATGGCTTCGGATTTGAAGAACACGGCGGGCGCGGCAATACGCATAACGGCATTGAACGCGCGGATGAGGGCGTGCGCCTGCGGCAGGTTTTCGCAGCTTGTACCCATTTGTTTCCAAATAAAGGCAACCGCATCCATACGCAAGATGTCAACGCCCAAGTTGGCAAGGAACAGCATTTCGCCCGCCATTGCGCGGAATACCCACGGGTTGCTGTAATTCAAGTCCCATTGGAAGGAATTGAACGTCGTCCACACCCAGCGTCCGTCTTCCAGTTGCGAGAAGCCGCCCGGGTGCTGGTCGGGGAAGATTTCGCGCAGGGTGCGGTCGTATTGGTCGGGCATCCGGCGGTCGGGGAAAATATAGTAGAAATTGTCGAAAAGCGGGTCGCCGGCGGCGCAGCGTTGCGCCCATTCGTGTTCGTTGGAGGTGTGGTTGAAGATAAAATCGACGACGGCGGAAATGCCGGCTTCGTGCAGCGCGGCAATGACTTCGCGCAAGTCGCCTATTGTGCCCAGTGCCGGATTGACATCGCGGTAGCTGCTGACCGCATAGCCGCCGTCGCTTTTGCCTTCGGGACATTTGAACAACGGCATCAGGTGCAGGTAGGTCAGACCAAGCTCTTGAAAATAAGGGATTTTGGCTTTCAGACCCTTCAAATCGCCGGCGAACAAATCAACGTAGCACACGCCGCCGACCTGTTTGTTGGACAAAATCCAATCGGGGTTGTTTTCGCGTTCGATGTCAATGTTTTTCAGGGACGCGCTGCGTTGGGAATAGCTCTGCCATGCCTGCGCCAGCAGCATTTCCAGCATAGGCAGCAGGGCTTCGTTGTTGCCGTACACGCTGTCGAGTTCGTTCATCAATTTGTGAAAATGCGTATCCATGCGGCGCGAAAACTGCTGCCAGTCTTCCGATTTTTCGATGCCGGCGCGCTGTTCGGGTGTGTAGATGTCCAAGATGCGCGTTTTGAGGTGCTGTAAAATCAAACCGACTTGCTGCGTGGGGGTCAACATGATGCCTGCTCCGATTCTGAAGTTTCCGACCGGCGGTCTGCCGCCGTATCCTGCACGCGCCGTGTAGGGCGTGTCGTGCAATCATACTGCAAGAACTGCGGACTGACTAGAAAAGACAGGGCTTGTGCCAAGTCTGCATTCCGATATGCGGATGCTGCTTGATTCATATCAAGCCGGCCGCACAGAAATGCCGTCTGAAACATTGCCTGTGCCTTTGCTATAATTGCGTCTTTACCGTTCCCTTCAGCCGCAACAACCGCCATGCACACCAGCCTTACCGTCAAAAATACCGTTATCGGAAGCGGACGCACCAAAATCGCCGTGCCGCTTGTCGCCCGCGATGCCGCCGAACTTTCCGCCGTACTTGACCAAATCAAAAACCTGCCCTTCGACATCGTCGAGTTCCGCGCCGACTTTTTGGAATGCGCGGGCAGCATCGGCGAAGTATTGCGCCACACGCAGACCGTCCGCGACGCGCTGCCCGACAAACCGCTGCTGTTTACGTTCAGACGGCATGGCGAAGGCGGCGCGTTCCCGTGTTCGGACGGTTATTATTTCAAACTGCTCGACGCGCTGATTGAAAGCCGCCTGCCCGACATTATCGATATCGAGCTGTTTTCCGGCGAAACCGCCGTCCGGCGCGCCGTGGCGGATGCTCAAAAAAACGGCATCGCCGCCCTGCTCTGCAATCATGAGTTTCAACGCACGCCGCCGCAAGAAGAAATCGTATGCCGTCTGAAACAGATGGAGGACTGCGGCGCGGACATCTGCAAAATTGCGGTGATGCCGCAAAGCGCGGAAGATGTGCTGACTTTGCTTTCTGCCACGCTCGAAGCGAAACAGCTTGCCGCCAAACCGGTTGTTACGATGTCGATGGGGCAAAAGGGGGCGGTCAGCCGCCTTGCCGGACAAACGTTCGGCTCAAGCATCACATTCGGTTCGGGAACGCAAAACTCCGCGCCCGGGCAAATCGGCGTATCCGCCCTCCGTGCGGCACTTGACTGCCTCGAAAGCGGCGCGGACTGATTTCAGACGGCATCAAAACACAATGCAACTCAATCCCCAACAACTCGAAGCCGTCCGTTACCTCGGCGGTCCCCTGCTCGTCCTTGCAGGCGCGGGCAGCGGAAAAACCGGCGTGATTACGCAAAAAATCAAGCATTTGATTGTCAATGTCGGCTATCTGCCGCATACCGTCGCCGCAATTACCTTTACCAACAAAGCCGCTGCGGAAATGCAGGAGCGCGTCGCCAAAATGCTGCCCAAGTCGCAAACGCGCGGGCTGACGATTTGCACGTTCCACTCTTTAGGCATGAAGATTTTGCGCGAAGAGGCGAACCATATCGGTTACAAAAAAAACTTCTCCATCCTCGACTCCACCGACAGCGCGAAAATCATCGGCGAACTTCTGGGCGGTACGGGCAAAGAAGCCGTATTCAAAGCGCAACACCAGATTTCCCTGTGGAAAAACGATTTAAAAACGCCTGAAGATGTCGTTCAGACGGCCTCTAATGCGTGGGAACAACAAACCGCGCGCGTGTATGCAAGTTATCAGGAAACCTTACAAAGCTATCAGGCAGTGGACTTCGACGACTTAATCCGCCTGCCCGCCGTGCTGTTGCAGCAAAACAGCGAAGTACGCAACAAATGGCAGCGGCGGCTGCGTTATCTGTTGGTTGACGAATGCCAAGATACGAATACCTGCCAATTTACGTTGATGAAACTTCTGACCGGCGCGGAAGGTATGTTTACCGCCGTCGGCGATGACGATCAGTCCATCTACGCTTGGCGCGGCGCGAACATGGAAAACCTGCGTAAAATGCAGGAAGACTATCCGCAGATGAAGGTTATCAAGCTGGAGCAAAACTACCGCTCCACCGCGCGGATTCTCAAAATCGCCAATAAAGTGATTGAAAACAATCCCAAGTTGTTCACCAAAAAACTTTGGTCTCAGTTTGGCGAAGGCGAAATTGTCAAAGTCGTTGCCTGTCAAAGCGAGCAGCACGAAGCCGACTGGGTTGTCAGCCAAATCGTCAAGCAGAAACTGGTCGGCGGCGACAAAACCCAATACGCCGATTTCGCCGTCTTATACCGCGGCAACCATCAGGCGCGGATTTTTGAAGAAGCCTTGCGCAGCGCACGCGTTCCCTACCAACTCTCCGGCGGACAAAGCTTTTTCGACAAAGCCGAAATCAAAGACGTTTTGTCCTACTTACGCCTGCTTGCCAATCCCAACGACGATCCTGCCTTCCTACGCGCCGTCACCACACCCAAACGCGGCATCGGCGATGTAACGTTGGGCAAACTCAATACCTACGCGCACGAACACGAATGCAGCCTATATGAAGCCGCGCAAACCGAAGAAGCGCTTGCCCTGTTGAACCATACCAACCGCCAATACCTGCAAGCCTTCATGGATATGATTGAAAACTACCGCGCCAAAGCCGAAACCAGCGAAGCAGGCGAGCTTATTCATAACTTACTGAAAGAAATCGACTACGAAAACCACCTGTTGGACAACGAAGAAGGAAAAGCAGGCGAAATCAAATGGCGCAACGTTACCGACCTGACCGGCTGGCTAGAGCGCAAAGGCGAGCAAAACGGCAAAAACATCATCGAACTCGCCCAAACCGTCGCCTTGATGACGCTTTTGGAAGGAAAAGACGAAGAAGAAACCGATGCCGTCTCGCTATCCACGCTACACGCCGCCAAAGGTTTGGAGTATCCGTATGTTTTCCTTGTCGGTTGCGAAGAAGGTGTTTTGCCGCACAACGACAGCATCGAAGAAGGCAACGTCGAAGAAGAACGCCGCCTGATGTACGTCGGCATTACCCGCGCCAAACGCCAACTCACACTGACCCACTGCGTCAAACGCAAAAAACAAGGCACATGGCAGTTCCCCGAACCCAGCCGATTCATAGACGAAATGCCGCAGGAAGATTTGAAAATCCTGGGGCGCAAAGGCGGCGAGCCGATTGTCAGCAAGGAAGAAGGCAGGCGCAACCTTGCCGATATAATCGGAAGGCTCGACAGCATGAAAAAAGGCGGTCCGGCGGATTAACCCAAGATAGGGAAACGAAGCCGGAGACAATGTATAGTGGATTAAATTTAAACCAGTACGGCGTTGTCTCGCCTTAGCTCAAAGAGAACGATTCTCTAAGGTGCTGAAGCACCAAGTGAATCGGTTCCGTACTATTTGTACTGTCTGCGGCTTCGTCGCCTTGTCCTGATTTTTGTTAACCCACTATAAAGCAGCCATACCGTCTGAAAACCGTTCAGACGGTATGTTTTTTGGACGGCGTGGTAAATCGGCTTACGCCCACAAGCCCTGCTGTTGGTTTTTCGGCACAAGGCGGCCGACACCGATACCGATGAGGCGGAACGCGTCTTCCGTCTGTGGCGGGACGCGCGCCATCAACATTTGCGCAGCCTGCAGCAGAGCTGCGCAATCGGGCAATACGGAGGAATAAGTCAGCGTGCGCGTGATGATGCGGAAATCGTAGGTCTTCAGCTTGAGCGTTACGCTTTGGGCTTCGACGTTTTTGCGCGTGATTTGCCGCCACAGATCTTCGGCAAGATGGGGCAGGTGTCCGGCAGCCTGCTCGAGCGGCAAGTCTTCGGGCAGGGTGATTTCTGTGGAGATTTGGAGGCGTTCGCGTTCGGCTTTGACGGGGCGTTCGTCCGTACCACGCGCCAAATCATAGAGGCGGTAGCCGTAGCGTCCGAAATGGTTTAAGAGTTCACCGCGCTCGAAACGGCGCAAATCGCCCGCCGTCTGCATACCCAGCGACTGCATTTTTCTCAGCGTTACCTTGCCCACGCCGGGGATTTTGCCCAAAGGCAGGGTTTCCAAAAATGCCATGACTTTGTGCGGCGGCAACACAAACTGCCCGTTCGGCTTGCGCCAGTCCGATGCGATTTTCGCCAGAAATTTGTTCGGCGCGATGCCTGCGGATGCAGTCAAACCCGTTTCCGCAAAAATGGCGGCACGGATTTCTTTGGCAACTTCGCTGGCGTAAGGGATGTTTTTGAAATTACGGGTAACGTCAAGATAGGCTTCGTCCAGCGACAGGGGTTCGATTAAATCGGTATAACGCCTGAATACGGCGTGAATCTGCGCGGAAACCTGACGGTACAAGTCGAAATGCGGCGGCACATACACCGCTTGCGGACACAGCCTTTTCGCCGTTGCCACCGACATCGCGGAATGCAGCCCGAACTGCCGTGCCTCATACGATGCGGCGCAAATCACCGAACGCGTACCCTCCCACGCGACGACCACCGGCCGCCCTTTCAAATGCGGCTGTTCGCGCAGCTCTACCGATGCGTAGAACGCGTCCATGTCGATATGGATGATTTTGCGTGAAGGCATATGTCTATACATAATATAATGCATCCATTCGATAAAGCAAAGCCCCGAAGTGGCAGCTTCGGGGGCTTATCGGATAGAAAGGAGGCTTGAAGAAATGGCGAAAGTTATTTTATTCCTGTTTCTTTTGTTAGTTTGCGCTCCAGCCTACTAATGAAAAACTGAAATAACAAGGGGTGGCAGAACACCGCGCCCCTTTCGCCAACCTTTCTACGAGCCATTTTACTACAATAGTTTTAAAAATCAAGGATTACCTATGGTTGATGAAAAACTGGCCGAATACCGCAAACGGGCGGCAGCCAAGAGGACGATAAAAAATGTCTCTTTTAACAACGAAGCCGAGAAAGATTTACTTGAGTTTGCAAATAAAGTTGATTTTTCCCAATGGGTTAAAGAACAAATCCGAAAAGAGTTTAAAAATCGGCTCAAGTAACATAAATGCCGTCTGAACAGGGCTTCAGACGGCATTTTTCTTTGATTTTATCGGAGGTAAGGCTTGACTTTTTCGTAACAACGAAATATAATACAACCATTCAGAAAGCACTTAGCCCCGAGAGGCGGCAACCAATCGGGGCAAGTTAAGTCTGAATGGAAAGGTAGCAAAAAATGAATTGGAAATTGTTTATATTGCTGATTATTCTTCTAATTGCAACTGCTCAAGAATGTAATTAGAAAATAGCTTTTAAACAAAGGGGTGGCAGAACACCGCGCCCCTTCCAATTCAAACCTGCTGCCATTTTAACGCAATCCGATAAAAAATCAAGGAGCATACCTATGGAAGAAGACAAAATAGCCGAATCAAAAAAGAGATACGAAAAGGAAAAGCGGGCGCATCGCGGCGTTTCATTTAACCGCGATACCGAACAAGAGTTATTGGATTTTGTAGATAAAGTTAACTTCTCCCAATGGGTTAAAGAGAAAATCCGCGAAGAGATGCAAAAATAGGGTGTTGGAAACAGGCAAACGGATAACGGCATATTGCCTGATTGCCATTCAAATACAGGAAATGCGGAAAAAAACACCCAAATTGGCTATAATCCCCACAAACACACTCAAGGACAACAACATGGCAGCCTCACCCGAAGCAAAATTCACTGAAGAAAAGATTTTGTGGGTCAAACACCACACGCCGAAACTCATCACTTTCGCCATCAGCCGTCCCGAATCCTACCGTTTTAAAGCCGGACAGTTCTCCCGACTCGGTTTCTACGAAGGTGAAGGCTTTATTTGGCGTGCCTACTCCATCGTTTCCGCAGAATATGCCGACACGCTCGAATATTTTGCCGTACTCATCCAAGACGGCCCCATGTCAGCCCGTTTCGCCAAAATGCGGCAGGGCGACACCATCCTGCTCGATAAAAATGCCACCGGCTTCCTCCTGCCCGAACGCTTCCCCGACGGCAAGGATTTGGTGATGCTCTGCACCGGCTCCGGCATCGCCCCCTTCCTTTCCATTCTCGAACAACCCGAAATCTGGCAGCGTTTCGATACTGTCAGCCTGATACACTCCGTTTCCTTCTCGGAAGAACTGATTTTCAACAGCCGCCTCGCTGCCCTTTCCGAACACCCTCTAGTCGGCGAATACCTGCACAAATTCCGTTTCGTCCCCGTAACCACCCGCGCCGCCAATCCCGACGGATTGGGCGGAAAACGCATTCCCGAACTCTTAAAAAACGGCAGCCTCGAACAGGCGCTGCATACCAAGTTCACCCCGGAATCCACACGGTTTATGATTTGCGGCAACCCGGAAATGGTCAAAGACACCTTCCAAACGCTGCTCGATATGGGTTACGCCATGCACCGCAACCGCGTCCCCGGTCAAATCATGATGGAAAACGGCTTCTAAAAACCACCCTGCTTGTCCGATGCCTTCGGACGGGAAAACCGACACGGCACGAAAACCGTGTCGGCAAAAATGCCGTCTGAAAAAATTCAGACGGCATCTTCGGACACATTACCTGCAAACGGTAACACATTCCAACCCAAACCGATTAGGCAATCGATACGGTGACGGCTGTTTATATACTTACCGACTTTCACCAACCGGTATCGATTTAACCGATTTCCTTAATATTTTTCCTGTCCGTTTTAAACTTCGCCTTAAACACATCTGGTAAATCTTTATCGAAATACCAAAGCCCATCATCCATTTCCAATGCGCCGCCCATTCCATGCAGAACAACTTTTTCCCCCGTTAAAGGATCGGTTTCGGTAATTTCCACCTCATGCATTTTTCCCCAATCCAAAACAGGCAGTTTGTGTGCAAACGCCAAAACCTGTTCGTCAGAACGGCCGCACGCCTCATCGCATCGGCCTGAAACATATACGGGACAAGGTTCATCCTCTACATAACCGTCCGGAAGGATACCGGCCGCGGCAGGACACAATCCGTATGTTTCCGCCCACGACGACAAAGCCCGTCTCGCCGCCTTTTTATTGGCAAATAATCCGGTAGGCGGATTATCCGTCACACCGTTTTTCAAAGCCGCTGTTTTCGCATTCAACATGCCGTCTGAACCTTTTTCAAACCTGACGGTCGTAAATGTTTTAAGCAGATTTTTGGCAGATACATAACAACCCGAATGATAACGCCCGACCAATTCCGCTTTAATCTTATATGCATGCAGGCTGCCCAATGCGGGAAAAAAACGGACTTCCTCCGTATTGCACCAATCAAACGGGGCTTTTCCGGAATCCAATAAAGCCGAAACCTCGCTATATACCCGTTCAAACGTACCGATGTAATTTACTTTCCCTCCGCCGTCGAAACAGGCAAGCACCCCCATACCGTCAGGCAAACCGTACAACTGTTCCCTCAACCGTTCGGGCAGCGCGGCAGGCAGCGGTTTCGGATTCATCAAACGGAAACACTGCCTGCACCACTCGTCAGTATCATATTCCGACAGACTGTATTCCAAATAATCGCACAACGCCGACACATCCGCCATCGCACGATGCCGGCTTTCCGCAACAATCCCCACCCTATCGATAATGCTGTCCAGGCTGTGCTTGTAAAACTGCGGATACAGCCGACGCGAAAGCTGCACACTGCACAAGGCAGGCGATGAAAATCCGATACCCGCACGATGAAACTCATGCTTTAAAAACGTATAGTCGAAACGGCTGTTATGTGCAATCAACACACACCCCTTCAATACCGAAAACAACTCGCCAGCAATCTCTGCAAAAACAGGTGCATCGGCAACCATGCCGTCTGAAATCCCCGTCAGCTCCGCCACAAACTGCGGAATCGGTTTTTGAGGATTGACCAGCCATTCATACCTCTCCGCCCTTCCCCGCTCAAACTTGACCAAAGCCACTTCGGTTACCCTGTCTTCATACAGATTGCCGCCCGTCGATTCCAAATCAACCACGGCAACAGGCATTCCAAACCGTAAAAATACCTTTTCCAGCAAGGGCCAGCGAGAAGCAACAATCATTTTATTCTCTTTAAATTCAAACAACAAACCGATATTTTACACTTTTAAGGCATTTCATCCAACAAAACAATTGACAGAATCCGATGATTACCCTAAAATTCAAATCTTTCTTGCAGCGCACCCGTAGCTCAGTTGGATAGAGTATCTGGCTACGAACCAGAGGGTCGGGCGTTCGAATCGCTCCGGGTGCGCCAGTAAGAAAATACAATATGCGCCCATCGTCTAGCGGTTAGGACATCGCCCTTTCACGGCGGTAACCGGGGTTCGATTCCCCGTGGGCGTGCCAAATTCCCAATCCCTGAGATTATTCTCAGGGATTTTTTATTGTCTCGGCAACTCATTACCATATCTTTACCTATCCCCTTCATCGGAATCTCAAACGCAATCAAAGTATATTCAAACCTTTCCAGATAATAATCAATTAAACCTAATTAGTGGTAACTAAATGAAAATAATAGATTTTTTAAAAAATTATGGTACTGACCAGTTTTCTATATTGTGTTATGGTATTTTTTTAAAAGAAGACAGAAATCATGAAAATATAAAGCAATGGGAATCTAGATCACGTTGCATTAAATCTGAAAAATATATTCTTGAAAATAATGAGTGGAAATATGATATTTTTTTAACAGAATCTTATTTTTTATATTCCAAAAATATTGATTTATTTAATGTAATTAAAGATGAAATACTAAATATCAATCAGCTTAATCCAATAGCTATAATATGCATGTTTGATGGTGCTTTCTCAGATTTTAATTATCTGAAGAATATAAATATAATTCAACAAACTTATGCATTCTGGTCAAAAGATATTGGTTTGTATATTGCTGAAGATACAGATACCCTACAATCAAATGAATGGAGTGAAAAAATTATATATCTATATAACCATATAGATATATAACAAGCATAGCCAGTCTGTCTGATAGCAAGCGTGGGTGCTCGCACTCACGCGTTCTCTTTTTCGCTGTTAATCCGCTTTCAGGCAGCCTTAAAACCACTTACACTTACCTTTTTTGTTTTATCCCCCTCTAAACTATGCCCACCATCTCAACCCTAAACATCCTCTCACCCAAGCTCTATCCCAGTGAGCCATATAACGAAAGCGAAGCATGCCGTGCAAACCGATATCCCATAACCGGATGCGGTGTCCGTTCAACATTTTGTCCGATTGAAACGTCTGATATATTGCACCCCATCAACGTGGCATTACTTTTCTTAACAATCCCCTTTGACAGCAACTGGTAAGGGCTTTTTTATGCCATCATCAAATTTAATATTTTCTCTCCCGATCGAAACAGGCGTAACGGCATATGCCCGAAGCTCCGGCTGCTTTCTTGTTTACCGCCGCGATATTTAGAGTATAATATCAAATTTGAGCAATGGTTCTAAAACAGTTAGAACCATTTTTCATGAGCCTGACTGATTCGTATACTCGGAGAAACTGATGCAGAATATTTTTGACCCTTTGATTATTCGTGGAAAATCCCTTATCCCCATCGTGCAAGGCGGTATGGGGGTCGGTGTTTCCGCATCGGGTTTATCCAGCGCGGTGGCACGTGAAAACGGTATCGGAACGATTGCCAGTGTGGATTTACGCCACCTTCACGAAGACCTGCTCGCCGAATCCCAAATCAATCCGAGTGAAGAGAAATATACGTCTTTGAACTGTACCGCATTGGACAGGGAAATCCAAAAAGCCAAAAGTGCTTCAGAGGGAAAAGGACTGATTGCGGTCAACGTGATGAAGGCGGTCAAAGACCACGCCGCGTATGTCCGCCAGGCTTGCGAATCAGGGGCGGATGCAGTCGTGATGGGTGCCGGCCTGCCTTTAGACCTGCCGGAAATGACCGAGGGCTATCATAAAGATGTTGCCCTGCTGCCGATTCTATCCGAATCGCGCGGTATTAATATCGTCTTGAAACGTTGGATGAAAAAAGGCATCTTGCCCGATGCGATTGTAGTCGAACATCCTGCCCATGCGGCAGGGCATCTGGGCGCATCAACCGTCGAAGGCGTAAACGATGCCAAATTCGATTTCAAACGCGTCATCGAAGAAACGTTTGAAGTGTTTAAAAATTTGGGGCTGGAGGGCGAAAAAATCCCGCTTATTCTTGCGGGAGGCATGGCAAATTTTGAAAAAGTCAAAACCGCCCTAAAGAACTGGGGAGCCTCCGCCGTTCAAATCGGTACGGCTTTTGCCGTTACCGAAGAAGGAGATGCGCACCTCAACTTCAAAAAAACGCTCGCCGGTGCGGAAACTGAAAAAGTAGTCGAATTTATGTCTGTTGCCGGTTTGCCGGCACGCGGCGTACGTACCAAATTCCTAGACAGCTACATCAAGCGTGAAAGCAAACTTCAGGCAAACGCCAAAGCCGACCCGCGCCGCTGTACCCAAGGTTTAAACTGCCTGACCAGCTGCGGCCTGCGCGACGGACTCTCTAAAGCAGGACAGTTCTGTATCGACATCCAGCTTGCCGCCGCATTTCGTGGAGAAGTAGATAAAGGCCTGTTTTTCAGGGGTAAAGACCCTCTCCCCTTCGGCAATGCCATCCGCACCGTCCGCGAGACGATACAATATCTGCTGACGGGGAGCGAACCTGTTGCAACGCTCGGACGCTGACATCAGGTAGGATCTGATTTGCAAACAAAACGCCGTCTGAAAGCCTTTCAGACGGCGTTTTTCAGGTTGTGTTCCGGAATAGTGTTGAAAAAACGGAGAGAAATAAAAAACGTTTTTATAGTGGATTAAATTTAAATCAGGACAAGGCGACGAAGCCGCAGACAGTACAAATAGTACGGCAAGGCGAGGCAACGCCGTACTGGTTTAAATTTAATCCACTATATGTGAACAAAACGCCTTCCGCATTATGTCGGGCATACAACACAAATGCCGTCTGAAGGGCTTTCAAACGGCGTTTTTCAGGTTGTGTTCCGGAATAGTGTTGAAAAATAAATGGGATGAGATACATTTATTTTCGTCCGACAAATCAGACCATCACGCCGAATAATCAAACAATGCCTGCCCGACATTGCATATAACAAACCAATGCAATGAAAACACGGCTTTTTATTTGCCCCCGGCATTATTGAACAGCTTGTCCATCGGAGTCAAATCGACCGCATTGCCTTGGCTGGTAATCCATTTGTTCTCGACGCGCCACACGCCTGCCGCGTCCTCCACGCGCACATACCAGTGGTTGGTCGGCGGAAGGGTTTTGAACACCGCCTCATATTCCGCCCTGCCGTTCTGCGCGCTGCCGACAGGCTTGAGGGCGACGGTTTGATCGTCCGCCTTGCGGGTCGGATGCATCAGCAGCAGCTTCAACGGCTGATTCCCGTCAAACTCGCCGCCGACAAACACTTTTGCCGCATTCATATCGGGGGAAATGAGAACCTGCACCCCGATATGCCGTCTGACGGCTTCTTCATCCCGATGAAGCTGGATGTCGATATGCTTGCCGTCTTTATAATAATCGTCCGTAACCAAATCTGTCGCGTGCTGCTGCGCGACAAAAAACATAGCGACGCTGGCAATGACGACAAAAATCGGCCCCGCCATCAAGACCCACGGCCAGACGTGTTTGTACCAAGGTTTGATTGGAGTGTTTTGAGACACGGTTATTCTCCGATAAAGGTTGCATCTTCTTCCAAGACGACCGGCTTGCCGTCGGGCGCGCCGCTTTCGCGGTATTGGAAAGTAAATTCGATAGGGTGGCTGCCTTTGTCCGCGTATTCCGGAATGGTGGACACTTGGACGGGAAGGGTTACCGTTTCGCGCGGGGCAACCTTGATACCGCCTTCGGGCAGCCCGGTCAGGGCGATTTCGTCAAAGCCTTTGACACTTGCGCTAACCAACTGTTCTTTTTCGCTGTTGTTGATGATACGCAGGCTGTATGCGTTTTCCAGCCAGCCTTTGGCGTTTTCGCGCACCATTACGCCACGGTCTTTCAAAATATCGACTTCGACCATTTTACGCGTGGACAAACCGACTAGGAAGGCGGCGACAACCACTGCCAACACCGCGCCGTAACCTGCCACGCGCGGTCTGAGCAGCCGTTTTTTAATGTCTTTTTCAGAATATTCGTGTTCCAGCGCGCTTTCGGTCGTATAACGGATTAATCCGCGCGGATAGCCCATTTTGTCCATAATCTCATCGCACGCGTCGATACAGGCGGCGCAGCCGATACATTGGTATTGCAGTCCGTTGCGGATGTCGATGCCGACGGGGCAGACTTGGACGCACATCGCGCAGTTGATGCAGTCGCCCAAACCCGCCTCTTCCTTGTTGACCGTTTTCTTGCGCGCGCCGCGCGGTTCGCCGCGTTCCGCGTCATAAGAAACAATCAGCGTGTCCTTGTCGAACATCGCGCTTTGGAAACGTGCGTACGGACACATATGCAGGCACACTTTTTCGCGCATAATGTGGGCGAAGAAGAAGGTCATAAAGCCGTAAAACGCTGCGGCAAACACCGCGCCGCCGCCTGCTGCTCCGGTGAATAAATCGGGAACGAACCGGCGGATAGGGACAAACCAGCCGGCAAACGTGATGCCCGTCCACGCGCAGACAAGGAAAATCAGCAGGTATTTCGTGGCTTTGATGCGGATTTTGGTGAAATTCCACGGCGATTTTTCCAGCTTCAGCCGTTTGTTGCGGTCGCCTTCGACCAGGTTGTCGATCCACAGCATAATTTCGGTGTAAACCGTTTGCGGGCAGGAATAGCCGCACCACAGTCGTCCTGCAATCGTCGTCCACCAAAACAACCCGAAGGCGCAAATCATCAGCAGCAGGGCAAGGTAAATCAAATCGCCCATCCCCAACGACAATCCGAAAATGAAGAAATGCCGTTCGGGGATATTGAAAACAACAGCCTGCCTGCCACTCCAGTTGAACCACGGAATGACGTAAAACACAAACTGCGTCGCCAATACGGCGGCGATACGCAGTTTGGCGAACCGCCCTTCCGCCTTTTTGGGATGGATGCGTTCGCCTTCGGGATGAATTTGAATCACGCTGGCACGCGGATCGAATGTTTTTTTCGCTTTCGGCGCGGCTTTTGTTTGTTCGGACGTGCCGATTCCGGATTCCGGATTGCCGGGTTGGTTTTCCGTGGTCATTCTGCATTCCTTAGATTTTTGATTGATGGTTTGCCCGTTACCGCCGCCGTTTGCTTTTCAGACGGCATTTTTTTTGTTTTTTAAGGCGTTGTGTTTCAAGTTTTGAGAAAATCCGTTTTTCCCAAAATATATTTCCGCTATTGTACAACTTTATGCGCCGTCCGGATGTATGTGGCGAATACATTTCCCATCCGCATCAAAACGCCCGGATTTTTCCGTACCGCCCGAACAAAATCCGAATACGGTTAAAAAACAAAGACTAAAAAAACCGACACCCCCATATCGGCAGAACCGTCGGCGCAGGCTCATAAACAAACGCTATCAACAATCCGGCAAACAATCTATAACGCTTTATTTCAAAAGGAATAATGGCAGGCTTCGCCCGCAAATCGAAAACCCTTCCCCGCCCGCCCCCTGCCGCCGACTTCCCCCGCGTCCGCCCTTTCCTTGAAAGCATAAGCGAATCGGGCGATAATCAACGCCTTCCGATTATCCACTTATCCAAAACACCAGCAAGGAAAATACAAAATGTCTCAACTGGCAAACGCAATCCGCTTCCTCTCGGCCGATGCCGTTCAAAAAGCAAACTCCGGCCACCCCGGCGCGCCTATGGGTATGGCGGAAATGGCGGAAACATTGTGGACGAAATTCCTCAATCACAACCCCGCCAACCCCAAATTCTACAACCGCGACCGCTTCGTCCTCTCCAACGGCCACGCGTCCATGCTGTTGTACAGCCTGCTGCACCTGACCGGCTACAATCTGAGCATTGAAGACTTGAAAAACTTCCGCCAACTGCACAGCAAAACCCCGGGACACCCCGAATACGGCTACACCGACGGCGTGGAAACCACGACCGGTCCGTTGGGACAAGGCATTGCCAACGCGGTGGGTATGGCATTGGCGGAAAAAATCCTGGCCGCCGAATTCAATAAAGACGGTTTGAACATCGTCGATCATTACACCTACGTCTTCATGGGCGACGGCTGCCTGATGGAAGGCGTATCGCACGAAGCCTGTTCGCTCGCCGGCACTTTGGGCTTGGGCAAACTGATTGTTTTATATGATGACAACAATATTTCCATCGACGGCAAAGTGGACGGCTGGTTTACCGAAAACATCCCGCAACGCTTTGAAAGCTACGGATGGCACGTCGTTCCCAACGTAAACGGTCATGACACCGCCGCCATTCAAGCCGCTGTCGAAGCCGCCCGCGCCGAAACCGGCAAACCGTCCATCATCTGCTGCAAAACCTTAATCGGCAAAGGCAGCGCCAACAAAGAAGGCAGCCACAAAACCCACGGCGCGCCTTTGGGTGCGGACGAAATCGAAGCCACGCGCAAACATTTGGGTTGGGCATATCCTGCGTTTGAAATCCCGCAAGAAATTTACGATGCGTGGAATGCCAAAGAAAAAGGCGCGAAACTGGAAGCGGAATGGAACGAACTGTTCGCGCAATACCAAGCCAAATATCCTGCCGAAGCCGCAGAATTCGTGCGCCGTATGGATAAAAAGCTGCCGGAAAACTTTGACGGATACGTTCAGACGGCATTGAAAGAAGTGTGCGCCAAAGCCGAAACCGTCGCCACCCGAAAAGCCAGCCAAAACAGCATCGAAATCTTGGCAAAAGAGCTGCCCGAACTGGTGGGCGGTTCTGCCGACCTGACCCCGTCCAACCTGACCGACTGGTCAAACAGCGTCTCCGTTACCCGCGACAAAGGCGGCAACTACATCCACTACGGCGTGCGCGAGTTCGGTATGGGCGCGATTATGAACGGCTTGGTATTGCACGGCGGCGTAAAACCCTTCGGCGCAACTTTCCTGATGTTCAGCGAATACGAGCGCAACGCCCTGCGTATGGCGGCACTGATGAAAATCAACCCTGTATTTGTGTTTACCCACGATTCCATCGGTTTAGGCGAAGACGGACCGACCCATCAGCCGATTGAGCAGACCGCCACCCTGCGCCTGATTCCGAATATGGACGTATGGCGGCCGTGCGACACCGCCGAATCCTTGGTGGCTTGGGCAGAAGCCGTCAAAGCCGCCGATCATCCGTCCTGCCTGATTTTCAGCCGTCAAAACCTGAAATTTCAAGCGCGTGATGAGCAACAACTGAACGACATCAAACGCGGCGGCTACGTCATCAGCGAAGCCCGGGGCAACGCCCAAGCCGTCATCATTGCCACCGGTTCCGAAGTCGAGCTGGCTTTGGAAGCGCAAAAAGCCCTCGCCGCACAAAACATCGCCGTGCGCGTCGTTTCCATGCCGTCCACCAACGTCTTCGACCGACAAGACGCCGCCTATCAAGCCGCCGTCCTGCCCGAAGGCCTGCCGCGCATCGCCGTAGAAGCCGGCCACGCCGACGGCTGGTACAAATATGTCGGGCTGAACGGCGCAGTCGTCGGCATCAACCGCTTCGGCGAATCCGCCCCTGCCGACTTACTCTTCAAAGAATTCGGCTTTACCGTGGACAATGTGGCCGATACGGTGAAATCCGTGCTGTAAACCGCAGCCGTCGCATCAAATGCCGTCTGAACGCTTTTCAGACGGCATTTTTTTTGCCCTCCCGCCTTGATGCTTTCTCATTCCGCCAATCTCCATTATAATATTTGCGAATCACTCTTATTCATATTTCAAAAGGAGAAACGTATGAACACCCGCACCGAACACGACACGATGGGCAATGTCGAAGTCCCGTCCGAAGCCTATTGGGGCGCGCAGACCCAGCGCAGCCGCAACAATTTCAAAATCGGCGGCGAAACCCTGCCGCAGCCGCTGATTTATGCTTTGGCGTTGGTGAAAAAAGCCGCCGCCGCCACCAATGTTTCCCTCGGCAGGATTAAACCCGAGCAGGCAGATTTGATTACGCAGGCGGCGGACGACGTGTTGAACGGCAAGCTCGACGGGCAGTTCCCCTTAGTGGTTTGGCAGACCGGCTCCGGCACTCAGTCCAATATGAACATGAACGAAGTGCTGGCGAACCGCGCCAACGAAATCGCCGGTACGGGTTTGGCGGCGTACCAGCCCGTCCATCCCAACGACCATGTGAACCACGCGCAATCGACCAACGACGCGTTCCCGACCGCCATCCACGTCGCCGCCGCGATTGAAATCAACCGCCACCTCATCCCCGCTGTCCAAGCCTTGCGCGATACATTGGACAAAAAAGCCCAAGCTTTCGCCCCTATCGTCAAAATCGGCCGCACCCATTTGCAGGACGCGACGCCGCTGACTTTAGGACAAGAGTTTTCCGGCTACGTTTCCCAACTCGACCACGGCTTAGGCCGTCTGAACGACGCGCTCAAAGGTTTGTACGAACTCGCCTTGGGCGGCACGGCAGTCGGTACGGGGTTGAACAGCCATCCCGAATACGCCGAAAAAGCCGCCGCCAAACTCGCCGAATTGTCCGGCCTGCCGTTTGTCAGCGCGCCGAACAAATTTGAAGCCTTGGGCGGACGCGATGCCGCCGTTGCCGCTTCGGGCGCATTGAAAACGCTGGCGGCAAGCCTGAACAAAATCGCCAACGACATCCGCTGGCTGGCAAGCGGCCCGCGCTGCGGTTTGGGCGAAATCAAAATCCCCGAAAACGAGCCGGGTTCTTCCATCATGCCGGGCAAAGTCAACCCGACCCAATGCGAAGCGATGACCATGGTGTGCTGCCAAGTGTTCGGCAACGACGTTACCATCGGCATGGCGGGCGCGTCGGGCAATTTCGAGCTGAACGTCTATATGCCCGTTATCGCCTACAACCTCTTACAATCCATCCGCCTCTTGGGCGACGCGTGCAACAGCTTCAACGAACACTGCGCCGTCGGCATCGAACCCGTGCCGGAAAAAATCGACTATTTCCTGCACCATTCCCTGATGCTGGTTACTGCGTTAAACCGCAAAATCGGCTACGAAAACGCCGCCAAGGTCGCCAAAACCGCCTACAAAAACGACAAATCGTTGCGCGAAACCGCCATCGAGTTGGGCTTGTTGACGGGCGAAGAGTTTGACGAACTGGTCGTTCCCGCCGATATGGTTCATCCGCGCTAATCCTTCCCTCAAATAAAAATGCCGTCTGAAGCCTCGTTCAGACGGCATTTTCCGTTGCCTGCAAACTAGCGGCGTTTGAACAGCCTGTCCCCCACCGCCGCCGTAACCGCGCCCCCGACCACGACCAGTGCGCCTGCATAACCCAAACCGTTCATATCCGGCGCGGCAAAAGTATCAGGCATCACATAATGCCCGAGCAAAGAAAATATTACGGTAAACACGGGGAGCAAGGTTGTTACCACGCTGACTTTGGAAGCCTCCCAATGTTTCAACGCCTCGCCGAACGAGCCGTAACCGATTAACGTATTCAAGCAGCAATACGCAAAACAAACCCATGCCAACGTACCGTCCAAACTTCCGATGTGTGCCGGTTCGGCAAACGGCAGGAACACGGCGGCACTTGCCGCATAAATCAACAGCAGAATCTGTTGCGGCCCGAATTGCGCCGACAGCAGCTTTTGCGCCACGGCATAACACACCCAGACCATACTGCCTGCCGCGCACAGCAACACGCCCTTCGCATACGCGCCCAAACCCGACAATTCGCCGAATTTATCGTTAAAAAACATAAGCAAACCGACAAGCAGCAAAACCAAACCGATTTTCTGCGCGGCAGTCATCCGGTCTTTAAACAGCAATACGCCGACAACAATCATCGTAAACGGCGAAATCTGCCACAAAACCTGCGTCGTGGTCGGCGAAATATAATGCAGCCCTTGGGCAATCAGCACAAAGTTTGCCGAAATGCCCGCCACGCCGAGCAACAGCAGCCTGAATGACCGCCAAGAAAAATCCCGCCGCTTCGGCAGCCGCCCGCCCAATGCCAGCAAAACAAACAATACCGCCGCCGCCACGGTAAAACGCACCCACACCAGCGTCGGCGCATCGACAAACTTCAATACCTGCCGCACGGCAATCGGCAGCGTTCCCCACGTCATCGCCGCCAAAAGTGCCAACGCGAAGCCTAAGAGCGGCCTTTGGTTTTCCATCCTGATTTTCCTATTTTTAAACAACCGTATTGCCGGACGATGCCGGTTTGCCGCATCGGGCAATAATGGTTCAAGCGTTTGGCGTTTGATTCCAAACCTTTGGTTTCAAACAAACCGGCTGAAGCCCGGCTATTGCTTCACGCTATTTGGAAACACCGCCTGAATTTTAAAATATAGTGGATTAACAAAAACCAGTACGGCGTTGCCTCGCCTTAGCTCAAAGAGAACGATTCTCTAAGGTGCTGAAGCACCAAGTGAATCGGTTCCGTACTATTTGTACTGTCTGCGGCTTCGTCGCCTTGTCCTGATTTTTGTTAATCCACTATACCGTCTGAAAACAGCGGGGACATGCGGCAGGCATCACTGCCCCAAAACGCCCGAACGGCGCAATCGCAACGTTCCGCCCAACGCAAGGGGCGGCAACAAGCCGGCACAAATGCAAAAAAGAGAAACCCTGCCCCGTAAGGTTTAAGGCTTCTCCGTCCTTTATCATTTCCCTCCGCGAGGATGTCCGACCGTAAAATTCAGAACGGTTGTTTCTATATAAAGAAAGAATGAAAAAATAAAACTCTAATTATTTCAACTTGTTGCAATCAAATATTGATAACTTCCTTAAAAATACGTAAAAATAACCCCGATAACAGAGTAATTGTATCATTATATTTTACAATATTAACGTAAAATTTTTACACATTGCTTTCAAGAGCCAACCATTTATGTTCTCTGTTTTACTTTTTGAAAATAAAAACAGAGGACTTCTAATACTTTGGTGTAAATAATTCTCTTGAATAAATTTCTGTTCTATAGCTATGCTCTATTTTTGAGTTTCAAATATAGTATGGAGCTATCAAAATTGACAACTACATAAATAATATTCTTATTCTTTGTTTAATCTAACAAGAAAATGCTTAAATTGTTCTTCGTCGTTATCCAACTTTCCGAAAAATAACTCATCGATTTGCTCAATTAACGGAACAGCTGTTTGTAATATTTCTTCTCCTTTTGAGACCTTTGCAAAATTCCCCAAAATCCCCTAAATTCCCACCAAGACATTTAGGGGATTTCTCATGAGCACCTTCTTCCGGCAAACCGCACAAGCCA
>NZ_CATQFT010000019.1:0-2446 GCF_958267405.1 Neisseria maigaei
AACAAGGGAAGACTTACTCGTGGCTGCAACCCTACTAGCTCAAAATTTATTCACACATGGTTACGCTTTGGGGAAATTATGAGGGGATCTCTCAGTGCTCAGCATGTTTGAGTGCTTTACTCGCCGCGGGTTGAGAAATATGTAAAACTTCAGCCGCACGCGTTAAGGAACCACAAGTCATTACAGCATAAAAGATATCGAGATGTCTTAATTTCATTCCATGTAGCCTACTGATTATTTATTTCTACGGACTATTCTAACGAATAAAGTATAAATAATCAGATATACTCGTCATAATTCAAATTTTGGTTTAGTTGTCACGAGAATTAATTCGTAAACGTGCAAGCTAAATAGATTGACTAGGGGAATATACGGGGTAAGAAAGCGGCTCGGCATACTGCCCTATAATAAATTGTTAGGAGAAGTACGCCGAGTAGTGTGTAGCTATTAGGTAAAGTATGTACCAATTTCAATAAATATTTTAATTAAGATACTGTTTGAAATATCAACAATAAAGGCACCGACCATAGGAACGACAAGGAAAGCTTTATGTGATGGTCCAAATGCTTTTGTGACTGTTTGCATATTCGCAATTGCTGTTGGTGTTGCTCCCATACCAAAGCCACAGTGACCCGCGCTGATCACGACAGCATCATAATCTTTGCCCATCATTTTGAAGGTGACAAAGCAGGCAAATAGCACCATGACAACAGTTTGTACAGCAATGATAATTAATACTGGCCCTGCCATGCTTGCCAATTGACCAAATTTTAATGACATTAACGCCATTGCCAAGAAAAGCGATAAAGCAACGCTACCTAATACATCGACGGTCGGCTCAAACACTTCGTGTTTAAATACATGAGTCAGTGTATTACGGATAATAATACCGACAAATAAACACCAGACAAAAGTAGGCAGTTGCAGAAAAGTATCTTTAAACAATGCACTGATATAGCCACCAACAACAATACAGATAATCAGCATTGAAATGGTTTCAATAACGTTATTTGCATTGATTTTTCTTTTGACGCTTGGTTGCTCAAAAGCTTCAACGATAGTGTCGCGCTCTTGCTCGGTTGTTTTAGGAATAGAGACCTTTTTCAAAAGATGACGGGCAACAGGGCCGCCAACTAAACCACCCAACACTAATCCAAGTGTTGCACAAGCCATCGCTAATTCAACGGCGCCTGTTACACCATATTTATCAGCGAGAATAGGGCCCCATGCTCCGGCATTACCATGACCACCTGTTAGAGTAATTGAACCTGCAATTAAGCCAATAAATGGACTTTCATTCATCATGACAGCCATACTCATGCCGACAGTATTTTGAATGGCGATTAGGATCGTTACTGCAATAGTTAATAGAACTAACGGCTTTCCTCCTTTAATCAGTCGAGAAAAGTCAGAACTTAGCCCGATAGAGGAAAAGAATGTGAGCATTAATAAACTTTGCAATGAAGCATCAAAAGTAAACGAATAACCTGATGTTTTATCAATAATTAACAGAACAATTGCAACAATAAAGCCACCAACGACGGCTTCTGGTATGTGGTTTTTTTGTAGGAACGGGGTAAATTTTACGACAAACATTCCTATGAGTAGCGCGATACATGCGACTAATAATGTATAACTGGCATCTAGGATCATTTTTTTACCTCTATTAGTTTACCAGAATTTTCACTATAACAATTTAACAATAGTGAAAAATGAAGTTACTTTGGTTAACTAATCTTTAACAATGAGTTTTATTAGGGTATCCATAACTTTTAGTTAATAGGGTCATAATTTTAGTGTGATCTTAATCATGAAATATTAAAAAGATTAAAATAACAACAATGGTATTTAATGATGGGTAAACCTAAATACCATGCGGGATCCGCACTATTTTCGGTGATAGCAAAAAATAAAAAAGTATAAATAATAAACAAAATTATAAGAGAAGGAGAACATGATAAGCGCAGGCCGAGCAATTTAAAGAAGTGTGATATACAACATAAAACAGCAGCATGACCTTTCTATATTTCGTTGCTTATCGAAGTGTTAATTTTCGGGTGGATTACTCTGTTTGTTGATTAATAACGGAGAAAAATATGATTGCTGTAATATTTGAGGTGCAAATACAACCCGACCAACAAACTCGCTATTTGACTTTAGCTGAGGAGTTAAGACCACTATTAAGTCATGTAGCTGGTTTTATTTCAATTGAACGTTTTCAAAGTCTAGCTACAGAAGGAAAAATGTTATCGCTATCTTGGTGGGAAAACGAATACGCAGTTCTGCAATGGAAAAATCATGTTTTACATGCGAAAGCTCAACAAGAAGGGCGAGAGTCAATATTTGATTCTGATGAATCCCCTAATGATTTTTATCAAAATCATTAAGTTAAGGTAGATACACATCTTGTCATATGATCAAATGGTTTCGCCAAAAATCAATAATC
>NZ_CATQFT010000020.1:0-24717 GCF_958267405.1 Neisseria maigaei
TTTTTAGCCAAAATAGTAGTCAAAGCGGCAGTCAGGGTGGTTTTACCATGGTCAACGTGACCGATGGTGCCAACGTTTACGTGCGGTTTGCTACGTTCAAATTTTTCCTTAGCCATGGCAATATCCTATATATCTAAGCTTTAAAGAAATGAATAATCGAAGAGATGGTGCCCATGGGCAGATTTGAACTGCCGGCCTCTCCCTTACCAAGGGAGTGCTCTACCCCTGAGCTACATGGGCCTAATTGTTGGAGCGGGTGAAGGGAATCGAACCCTCACCGTAAGCTTGGAAGGCTTCTGCTCTACCATTGAGCTACACCCGCATTACTCGCTACTGCTCCAAGTAAGAATTTTGGTGGAGGGAGAAGGATTCGAACCTTCGAAGCTTTCGCAACAGATTTACAGTCTGCCCCCTTTGACCGCTCGGGAATCCCTCCAAAAGAGAACGCTAGTTTATTAGCGGCTTGCTTTTCCGTCAAGTTTTTTTTTGATTTTATTTCAAAACAAACATAATTTGATGTTTTAAAGAAGAATTTATTTAAACTGGATAATCTTTTCGTATTTTGCCATCAACTCGTCATGCGTTTCGGGATGTTCTTCGTCAATCAGGATGCAATCAACCGGACAAACCTGCTGGCACTGCGGCTCATCGTAGTGTCCGACGCACTGCGTGCAGAGGTTGGGGTTGATTTCGTAAATTTCCTCGCCTTGCGAGATGGCATCATTGGGGCATTCGGGTTCGCATACGTCGCAGTTGATGCACTCGTCGGTAATAAAGAGCGACATTTCTTTTCCTTTTCCACTAAATTATCAAAACCGGGCGGGCGCGGATTATAGCACAAGGTTTTTTTGAACCGGACGGTTGCAAACGAATGTTTACAACTCGGAAATGATTATCAAATCGCATATTATTCAGCCACTTGGAAAATCCTTAATTCAAATGTACTCTGCCCTGATTTCCCCTCTCTATATTCCGTCAGCCAATCGGGAATATCCGGCAGCGTACCCGCCTCGAGATAGACGAATGCCTCGGGGTTCAGGTGCGGCTTCAAGGCATCGAACAGGATTTGCCAATCCTGCCATGCAAACGGCGGGTCGAGAAAGACGACATCAAACTGTTCGGATGCGGTCTTCAAATATGCGATGCCGTCTGAAAAGACGGTCTGTATTTGCCCCAAACCCAATTCGCGACTGTTTTTCTCAAGGGTTTGTACCGTTTGACGGTTGTTGTCCGAAATCAGCACGCGTTTGGCGTTGCGCGAAGCGGCTTCCATACCAAGCGCGCCGCTGCCGCCAAACAAATCCAAAACCGTTTTGCCCGTCAAATCCTGTCCCAGCCAGTTAAACAGCTTTTCACGCACGCTGTCGGGTGTCGGACGCAGACCGTCGGCGGATGTGAAACTCAATTTCCTGCCCCGGCATTGCCCGCCGATAATGCGTACCCGGTTGCTGTGTTTGGTATGTTTGCCTGCCGCCATAATCAAAAACCTGTAAGTTCAAACGGTATTATACAAGACCTGTCAAAGAATATGCCGTCTGAAAACTTTTTTCAGACGGCATATCTGTTTTAAACGGTCTCGGTCAGCTTGCGGAGCAGCTCGATTTCTTTGTCTTTTTGTTCCAACATTTTTTTACAGTGTTTCAATTCCATTTGTAAAAACTCTATTTTCATCGGAACATCACCTGACGCATACAACGCAATATCGCCGCCACTATCCCCTTCATTAATCTGAAACACCATCCCGCCGCCGCCCGATTTGAGCAAGTCCCACATATCGATTTTGAAAATCTGAGCCAACTGCTCCAAACGCGGGATATTCAACTGCGTCTCGCCCCGTTCGATTTTGGCATACCCGCCCGCCGACATCGCCAGCTTTTCCGCCATATCCTCCTGCGACCATTTATTCAATTCGCGCATCAGGCGGATTTTTTCGTGGGTTTCCATAAGCTGAACTTTCTGTATAGATGGTTAAATTATTTGGATAGATTTTAAATTTTTTCTATCTGTTCATGCAATCTATTTTTGATATACTCAATTTTCACATAAATTTATATGTGTTTAAATTGAATCCATTATCACTTAACCCGCTGTAGGAAGTAATTATGAAAAAAGTATTAGCTGTAACTGCCCTGCTGATTGCATCTATTCAACCATCCTTGGCTAAAGAATCTCTGGAACTTATGCGTTGTGAAGGAGGTTCGTGCTCAAAATCCTACGATGTTATTCGTATTGGTGCATTATATTCCCACTTAAAAGAAGGCAATGACTACAAAACCAATGGTGGCGGTTTATTTCTCAATGCTGAGAATCTTTCTGACGGCTTAAGTTTTGAGCCACACATAGAATATGCAACTTATCAGAAAAAAAATGGTGTTCGAGCTTATCGTCATAAAGAAGAATTTAATTTGAAATTTGGTATCCCTTTAGGAACAGATAGCGTTAGTCTCCGCCCTTCAATAGGTGCGGGTCATGAACTCACTGGGTTGAAAGGTCAAGATAATACAAAACTCCGACATATGTATGGCCGTATTGGTGCGGATTTACGCATTACAGCTAACAAAAACTTTCACATTACCCCAAGCATAGCTTATGTGAAAGATGTTTATACCCGTTTAAAATATGACGGAGATTCTTACACACATGGCGGTCATGCATTTGAATATGGCTTAACTGGTGATTTCACTATCGGGAATCATGGCTTTACCACTGGTATATACGCTCAAAACTACAAAAATAGTCACATTGGTGAAAATTCACTAAAACGCTATGATGTACGTTTAGGCTATAAATTCTGATTGAATACACGCAAGTTCCTTACTTTTATGTAATTTCTTGCCAAACAAAGCCGTCTGAAAACCTGATTTTCAGACGGCTTTGTTTTACTGTTTATTCCTTGCTGCTACCTTTCGGTGCAGGCGGTTCAATCTGTTCTTTCCAGCCACATTCTTTTTGCGGGCAGACTTTTTCCACGCCCCAGCGTTTGGTGGTTTTGATGGTCAAGACCGGCCAATGGCAGTTCGGGCATTCTTCGGCGACGGGCGGGTTCCATGTGGCGTAGTTGCAGTCGGGATAGGTGCTGCAACTGTAAAACAGTTTGCCATAACGGGATTTGCGCTCGACGAGGCTGCCTTTTTTGCATTGCGGACATTGGACGCCGGTATCTTTCGGTTTTTCCAACGGCTCGACGTGTTTGCATTTGGGGTAGTTGGCGCAACCGATGAATTTGCTGCCGGTTCGGCTGTATTTATACACTAGGCGACCACCACATTTCGGGCATTCGCGCCCATCGAGTTCGGCCTGTTCGGCTTCCGCTTTGGCGATGCGCTCGGCGGCTTCTTCGGCGGTTTCGTTCACGTTGCGGGTGTAGCTGCACTCGGGATAACCGGCACACGCGACGAAACGACCCATTTTGCCGAATTTGATTTGCAGTTTGTGTTCGCCGCATTTCGGGCAGGTTTCGTCAAGTTCCTGCGTGGTAAATTTGGCGCGTTCAATGCCCTCTTTTTCTTCCACTTGCTTGATAAACGGCTTCCAAAATTTATCCATCACGGGAATCCATTGGCGTTTGCCGTTGGCAATTTCGTCAAGCTGGTCTTCAAGTTTGGCGGTAAAGTGGTAATCGACGTATTGGGCGAAGTGTTCGGTCAGGAATTTATTGACGATATCGCCTGTGTCGGTAGGCATGAAGCGTTTTTGCTCAAGGGTAACGTATTCGCGGTCTTTGAGCGTGGAGATGATGCTGGCGTAGGTCGAGGGGCGGCCGATGCCGTATTCTTCGAGGGCTTTAACCAGCGTGGCTTCGTTGTAGCGCGGCGGCGGGGTGGTGAAGTGTTGTTCACCGTAAAGTTTGTCCACGGGCAGTTTGTCGCCTTCGCTCATTTCGGGCAGTTTTTTGCTGTCTTCGCCTTCTTCATCGTCGCTGCTTTCTTCATAAACGCTCAAGAAGCCTGCGAAGGTTTGCACTTGTCCGGTTACGCGGAATACGCCTTTGCCGACGGTAATATCGACGGTAGTTTGGTCGAATTTGGCGGGCGTCATCTGACAGGCGACGGTACGTTGCCAAATCATTTGATAGAGTTTGAACTGGTCTGCGCTCAGGAAGGGTTTGACGCTTTCGGGCGTGCGGTACACGGAAGTCGGGCGGATGGCTTCGTGCGCTTCTTGGGCGTTTTTGGATTTGGTTTTGTATTGTTTGGCGGCACTCGGCAGATATTCTTTGCCGATTTTGTTTTCGATGTAATGGCGGATTTCGGTTAAGGCTTCATCCGCCAAATTCACGCTGTCGGTACGCATATAGGTAATCAGACCGATCGCGCCCTGCCCTACGTCTATACCTTCATAAAGCTGTTGGGCGGTACGCATGGTGCGGTCGGTGGTGAAGCCGAGTTTGCGCACGGCATCCTGCTGCATGGTAGAAGTGGTGAACGGCGCGGCAGGATTGCGGCTGCGCTTTTTCTTTTCAATGGCGGTAACGACGGCCTCTTTGCCTTCGAGTTCTTTCAACACGTCGGCTTGCGCGGTCTCGTTCGGCAGGTCGAATTGTTCGAGTTTCGCGCCGTTGTATTGGGCGAGTTTGGCGGTGAACTTGCTGCGGCCTTTGTGGCTGTCTAGATGTACCGTCCAATATTCCTGCGCTTCAAACGCGCGGATTTCGTTTTCGCGCTCGCAAATCAGGCGCAGGGCGGGACT
This sequence comes from Neisseria maigaei, assembly GCF_958267405.1. Lineage (NCBI taxonomy): Bacteria > Pseudomonadati > Pseudomonadota > Betaproteobacteria > Neisseriales > Neisseriaceae > Neisseria > Neisseria maigaei. The sequence continues at coordinate 4,690 of NZ_CATQFT010000020.1, forward strand.
TTGCACACGACCTGCGCTCAAACCGCGACGGATTTTTTTCCATAACAATGGCGAAAGGTTAAAGCCGACTAAATAGTCCAGAGCGCGACGGGCTTGTTGCGCATCGACCAAATCCATTTCGATTTCGCGCGGATGGGCAACCGCATCGAGCACGGCGTTTTTGGTGATTTCGTGGAACACAACACGCTGCGGCTTGATGTTTTTCAGGCCGCGTTTGGATTTGAGGATTTCCAAAAGGTGCCAGGAAATCGCTTCGCCTTCCCTATCCGGGTCGGTTGCGAGGTAGATGTTTTCAGCTTCTTTGGCTCCGGCGACGATGGCATCGACGTGTTTGGCGTTGCGTTTTATCAGCTCGTATTTCATGGCGAAATCCTGATCCGGATTGACCGCGCCGCTTTTGGGAACAAGGTCGCGGACATGTCCGTAGGACGCGAGGATTTCAAAATCGCCGCCCAAATATTTTTTCAGGGTTTTGGCTTTGGATGGGGATTCGACGATTAATAGGTTTTTCGCCATGTGTTTCCTCTGGTAATAAATGTCTCGGTTCCGGTATTTCAGACGGCAGGTTAGCAGGATAATGCCGTCTGAACCTGTTTCAGTTCATAGTAGGTTTGTTATCGAGCAATAGTGCGCTCATCAGCTCGTCGCCGACCAACACGGGCAGCTCGCTCTTGTTTGCCCATAAAAGCAGCAGGGTCAGCACTTTGGCGGTATCTACGGTAATTTCGTCGCCGGGGATGTGCATGAGCGCGTGAATGATGATTTCCCGCTGTTCGCAGCTTACGGCTTTTTCTTCAATCAGATACTGCATCAGCCCCATCACTTCCTGCGGCAGGTTGTCGGTTTCTTCTTTGCTGTACACGCGCAATGCGCCGCTGTCGGCAGGTTCGACTGAAAATTCCGAGCTGTTGAGCAGTACTTCCATCATCATCAAGGTGTTGCCGATTTCCATGGTATCGAAACCCGCTTCTTCGAGCAGCATACCCAAATCTTCGGGCGGCGGACAGGTATCGAAATCTTGGAAATGTTCGATGAGGTAGGCAATGACTTCGGTCATTCATGTTCCTTAAATTATGCGTTCAGGTTCGGATACGCTGGTATCTTCCGCCGGGCATGGCGGCAATGCTGCCGTCCAATTCCAATTCCAACAGTTCGGCGTATAAGTCTGCGGCAGGCATACCCAACTGCTCTGCAAGCACATCCGGATGAACCGGGTCGAAACCCATCCTGTCCAAGATACCGCCGCCGACGGGTCGGCCCGCCGTCTTTTCAGACGGCATTTTGCCTTCAGGCAGAGACGGCTGGTCGGATGCCGTCTGAACGGCAGTGATGCGCTTTTCAGGTATTCCCTTATTTATAGAATATGATGAAGCACCCTCATTTTGCAAGAGCCGCGGACACTCATGAAGGATGTCGTCCAGGCATTCCACCAATTTTGCGCCGTCTTTAATTAGTTTGTGGCAGCCTTTACTGTGTGGATTGTCTATCGAGCCGGGTACCGCCATCACTTCGCGCCCCATCTCCGCCGCCAATCTGGCAGTAATCAGCGAACCGGATTCCAACGCGGCTTCAACCACCAGCGTTACTTGCGACAGGGCGGCAATCAGGCGGTTGCGGCGCGGAAAGTTGCCGGCATACGGCCGCGTGCCGATGGGAAACTCGCTGACAATCAATCCTTTTTCGGCGATTTCATAGGCAAGGTTTTTATTGGACGGCGGGTAAATGCGGTCTATACCCGTCCCCCACACGGCGATGGTGCCGCCTTCTGCCTGCAACGCGCCCTGATGGACGGCGGTATCGATGCCCGAAGCCATACCCGACACAACGGGAATGCCTTTCCCGCCCAACGCCCTGCCGAAATCTTTGGCAATCCGCATGGCCTGCGGCGTGGCATGGCGGCTGCCGACGATGGCGGCGGAAGGCTTGTGCAGCAGCCGCACGTTGCCGCGCAAAAACAAAACCGGCGGCGCAGTCAGCCCCTGCGTCAGCATTTCGGGGAAATCTTCATCCTGAAGCAGCATCAGACGGCATCCGTCCCGCATTTCCCATTCCAACGCCGCTTCTGCCGCCTGCCGCGCCAAAGCGCGTTTTTCCGCATTGCGCCAAGCCTCAAGCGCGTGCTTATGCCGCACCGCCGGGGCAACCTGTTCCGCCGGTGCTGACAAGGCATTTTGCGCACTGCCGAAATGGTGCAGCAGCAGCAAGAAACTTTCCGCGCCGATATAGGGCGTAAAAGCCAGTTGCAACCATGCGAAACGTTCGTTCTCTGTCATGAAATCTGTCCCCTTATGATTTCAGACGGCATTTGCTCCAAATGCCGTCTGAAAACGGAAGCCCTGCAATCTGAAAACCGGCGGTTTACACCTATTCTTCGGTTTTTTCACCCGCACGACGGGAAATGCCGATACCGAGCTGCTTGAGCTTGCGGTAGAGGTGGGTACGCTCCAACCCGACCTTCTGCGCCACTTTGCTCATATTCTGACCTTCTTGGGCAATGTGGTACTCGAAATAACGCCGCTCCAATTCTTCCCTCAATTCGCGCAGCGGCAGGTTGAAATTAAACCCGCCCACCATATCTTCCGCCCCCTCGGCAGGCACATTCTGCCCCAAAAGGGAAGAAACCGCCGCCGCACCGATTTCCTGCCCGTCCGCCTCCAACAGCAGCGTTGCTACGACGCTTTGCAGTTGGTCGAAATTTCCCGGCCAGTCGTAACGTGTCAGCACGGCAAGCGCATCTTCACTGAATGGGGCGGGCGCAATCTTTTGGCTTTCCGCCACCTCGCAGGCAATCCCCTGAATCAGGAAAGCGATGTCCTCATGCTGCATACGCAGCGGCGGAATGCGGACGACCGACTCCGACAGCAGTTCCGCCAGCTTTTCCTCGCAGGCAATGCCGTCTGAACCTGCCGTCCTGCTGCCCGATGCGACCACCCTGACGCGGCAGCGTTCTGCCTTGCCGATGATAAAGGCAATGCCGGTTTGGATATTGCGGCTGTATTGGGCAATGTCGCCGACATACAAAACGCCGCCCTCCGCCTTCTGCAACAGTTCCATCGGCATATCGATCAGATATTCGACCCTTGCCGGACTGACCCACGGCGTACCGTTTTTATGGAAATAGCGCGCCACGGTTTCAAACGGCGAACCCGCCTCGCCCGTCAAAAATACAGGGGACGTGCGTTTTGCCGCCGCTTCGACTTCGCGGTTCATCTCCTGAATCGCGGCACTGTTGCCCAGCTTGTCGAACACCGGTCCCGTTTCGATTTGCGCCGCACCGTGTTTCAACGCGTTTTCGACGGCAGACAGCAGCTTTTGCAGGGAAATCGGTTTTTCCAAAAAGTCGAGCGCACCGATTTTGGTGGCTTCCACTGCTGTGTCGATGCTGGCATGCCCACTCATCATGACGACCGGCATATTAAGCTGCCCGTTTTTCGACCATTCCTTCAAAAGGGTAATACCGTCGCAATCCGGCATCCAAATATCCAGCAGCACCATCGCCGGGCGTACCTGATGGCGCAGCTTACGCGCCTCTTCGGCATTTTCCGCCAACGCGACCGAATAGCCTTCGTCCTGCAGGATTTCCGACAGCAGGTCACGGATGCCGATTTCGTCATCTACAATTAAAATATCGCTGCTACGCATAAGTTTATACCGTTTTTGGCAAGATGATTCTGACACACGCCCCGCCCGCATCCTGATTGCTCAGGCTGATGCGGCCGCCGTGTTCTTCAATGATTTTTTTCACCACGGGCAGACCCAGTCCCGTTCCCGCCGGTTTGTCCGTTACATACGGCTCGAAGGCGTTGTGCAGCATTTCCCTGCCGAACCCTTTGCCGTTGTCGCAAACCGTCAGGACAATCTGTCCGTCCTGCCCCGTTTCCGATTTTACCCTGACTTCGGGCATATCGGCTTCCTCTGCCGCTTCGGCGGCATTTTTGAAAATATTGTGCAGCACCTGCCGCATGGCGGTCGTATCCGCCGCCATCATCAGCGGTTCGCCGGCAAGTTCCGCCTCAAACCGGCACGGGCCGGCTTCGTACAGAGCCAAAACATCGCCGATTAAGGCGTTCAAATCCTGATTTTCCAGTTTGAGCGAAGGGGCGCGCGCATAATTGCGGAATGCCTCGACCATTTCTTTTAACGCCGCCACCTGTTTGATGATGGTGTCGGTCGAACGCGTCAGGATTTGCGCGTCCTGATCGTCCAGCTTCCCGCCCAATTTCCACGCCAGCCGTTCAGCGGAAAGCTGGATGGGCGTGAGCGGATTGCGGATTTCGTGTGCCAGCCGTTTCGCCACTTCGCCCCACGCAGCCTCTTTTTGCGCGCGTATCAGCACGGTAATGTCGTCAATCACCATCACCACGCCGTTGCCGTTGTCTTCGGGCAGGACCGTTGCCTTGCCCAACAGGATTTTGGCATCGTCCGGCGCGGCATATTCCACCTGTACCGGCTTGTCCGTACCCGCCGCCGTACCGATGGCGGCAAACACTTCGGCAAGCAGGGACTGCTGCGCCGAAACGCCGTGCCAACCGTGCCGGCTGCTGCCCCACAGGGGGGCGAGCGGCATCCCCAAAATCTGTTCCGCCGCCTTGTTGAAGGTTTTCAGACGGCCTTGTTCGTCAAACACCACCACGCCCGTGGTCAGCCCCTCCAACACGCATTCGAGGTAGTGGCGGGCGGCTTCCTCGCGCCGGCGGTTGCGTTCGTCTGCTTCTTTGGCGATGGAAAGCTGCTCGGTCATATGGTTGAACAGCTTGGTCAAACGTCCGAACTCGTCGTTGCGCAACACGGGGTGCGTCTGGCTGAAATCGCCCTGCGCCACCGCCTTTGCGCCTTCGGCAAGCGACAGAATGGGTTCGACGAAACGGCGGGCGAAATACAGTGCCATGACCAGTGCAAGAAAAATCGACAGCAGCGAGGCAATCAGCAGGGTTACCAGAAAAAAGGTCTGCAAACCTTTTTTGCTGTAACTCAATTCGGCATATTTCGCTCGCGCCTTCTCGATCAGGACGGCATCCTGTGCCACATTTTCGGGAATCGGCTGGCGGAAGAACAGCGCGTAATCGCGTCCGTTGTGCGTACCCGCCGACAGCCAACCCTGCGCGTACAATACGCCGCCTATGCTTTCCAAACTCCGAACCGAACCGGTCTGCTGAATCTGTTCCCAATGTGCTTTGTCGGGAAGCGGCTGGTCGAATTGGTGCGGATTGATGCTTTTTTCGATTTTGCCGCTTGCGGCATTGTACAGGGCAAGCTGGGCAAAACCGCTGCCGGCGTAGTGTTCCAGCACACTGCCCATATTGCCCGACAGGGAGGCGGTGCCGATGAGGTCTATCTGTACGGGAACGGCGTTGCTGACGGCATTGTCTGCCGCCAAATCCAGTGCAGACTTGCTCAAATTGAGGCTACGTTCGAGGGCTTCGTGGGTGTCGTTGCCGAACCACGAATTAATCGTCCCGTTGATAAACTGCGCGGAAATGCCGAACAGAAACAAGCCGGGCAGTACGGCGACCAGCGTGAACATCCCGGAAAGGCGTTTGGCAATCTGCGAACCGAATACGCCGTTGCGCCTGTCTTTCAACAGCAGCAGGACGTAACGCGCCAGAACGGCGGACAACACCAGCAGCAGCATTGCGCTGAATGCGACTATCCACCAGAAATAATCCGCCAGCGCACTGGCACTGCCGGTCGCCGCCGTCAATCCGTACAGCAGGACGACGGCGCACACGGCGGAAACAGGCAGAAAGCGGCGCATTATTTGTTCCCGATGATGTTTAAAGGTTTCCAACCCGAATCCAAATGCCAGTTTTTAGCAGTCAATGCGTTGATTTGGAAGGGCTTGGGCAGTTTCGCCGTGGACAGCGTCAGGCGGATTTCGGCTTTGGTTTCCCCCGCTTCCGCGCCGGACAGCGCGCCTTTGTGCAGGACTTTCCAATTGGCAACCGCGCCGGTCGCGCGCAATGCCGCCGCCAAAGTGTCGTAGTCTGTCGAAAACGCGCCGACGGTAACGCGGTAGCGGTTGGTCAGCGGATGGAAACTCAGTTTGTAGTCAATATTGTCGTCATCGCCAATCAGTTGCCCCAATTTAAACCGATAAGAAGCGATTGTCGGGGCGGAAAGCTGCCAGCTCAGGGTAAAGTTGAGCGGTACGCCTTGGCGCAACGCCTGTTGGAGCTGGTCGGGCAGCTCGGTTTGGAAGCGGCTGCTGATGGAAAGCCGCCCGCCGTCGGTTATCCTCGCTTCGGCGCGGGTCGCGGCAATGCCCTCCGCCGCCGCGTCCGGCAACACGGAAAGCAGCGGCAGCAGCACAAGCCATTGTTTAATGCTTTTGAATAAGCGCGTAATAAAAGCCATCTTGGTGTTTGTTCGGTAAGAGTACCCGCGATTCGATCGGTTCTGCATCAGCATGGCGGTTGAGGAATTTTTGCAATTGCCCGTCGTTTTCTTCGACGAACACGGAACAGGTGGCAAGCAGCATTCTGCCGCCCTGTTTCAGCGTCTGCCAAAGTGCATCTAGCAGGGCTTCCTGCTGGCGGGCGGTTTTGAGCGCGTCGGTCGGACGGCGCAGCCATTTCACGTCGGGATTGCGCCGCGCCACGCCGGAAGCGGTGCACGGCACGTCGGCAAGGATTGCGTCGAAAGGCTTTCCATCATACCACGCCGCCAAATCCCGCGCATCGGCACACGCCGTCGATGCCGTCTGAAAGCCCAAACGGGCGATATTGTCTTCCACCCGTTTCAGACGGCCTGCATCGATGTCCAAGGCGGTAACGCGGCAATCCGCCAATTCCAAGATATGCCCCGTCTTGCCGCCCGGCGCGGCGCACGCGTCCAAAATCCGTTCGCCGTCTTTCGGGTTTAACAAATACGCCGCCTGCTGCGCGCCGAAGTCCTGTACCGAAACAATGCCGTCTGAAAAACCAGGCAGGCGGTTCACCGGCACGGCTTCTTCCAACGTAACCGCATATTCGTCCAACGCCTTAGCCGCGATACCTTCCGCCACCAGTTTTTCCAAATAGCTTTCGGCATTGCCGTGCCGGCGGTTGACGCGCAAAGTCATCGGCGGATGGGATTGCAGCGCGGCGGCGATGTTGTGCCAGTGTTTCGGATAATGGTTTTTCAAGTAAGCCACCCACCACAGCGGCAGGTTGTGTTTCGCCACATCGTCTTTTTTACAGGAAGCTGCAAGCTTGTCGCGTTCGCGCAAAAAGCGGCGCAAAACCGCGTTGGCAAACGAACGGTACTGCCCGCGTCCGATTTTGGCTATGCTTTCAACAGCTTCGTTAACCACGGCGTGCGGCGCGTTGCGCGTGTAATGCAGTTGGTACAACGCCGCCAAAAGCAGGCTTTCGAGCTGCGGATTGTCAATCGGTTTTTTCAGCATCTGCGCGAGCATATGTTTCAAACTGCCCAGATAACGCTGGCAGCCGTAGGCGATGTCCTGCAACGCGCCGTTTTCCTGCGCCGTAAGGTCGGGATGCGCCGCGCGGATTTGTGCCAACACGTCCTGAAGGTTGCGCCCTTCGGAAACCGCCGCAATGCTGTCGGCGGCAAGTTTTTGGGCAAGTGCCATACTCATATTATGTGATTCGCTTTCTTCAACTGATGGTTTCAGACGGCATTCCCGTTTGCGGATCGGAATGCCGTCTGAAGGGATTTACAGCTTCGTCCCTGCTTCGATATGCCGTCCTGCCGCAAACGCCGCGATATTCATACGCCTGCCGCCGGCAGGCTGCAATTCGGTAATCTTCAGCGCGTTTTCGCCGCAGGCAACGACCAAACCGTCCGCCGAACAGGACAACACTTCGCCTGCCGTGCCTTGTTGCGCCACCACTTCCGCCCGCCGGATTTTCATCGGTTTGCCCTGATATTCGACCCACGCGGCAGGCACGGGGTTGAAGGCGCGGATCTTGCGTTCGATAACCGCCGCGCTTTCGCTCCAATCGATACGCGCTTCTTCTTTGCTTAGTTTTTGGGCGTAAGTTACGCCTTCTTCGGGCTGTTTGACCGCGTTCAGACGGCCTTTGCTTTGAAGCTGTTGCAAATCGGCAACAATCGCCGCCGCACCGATTTCCATCAGCGCGTCGTGGACTTCGTTGGCGGTATCGGTAGGTCGGATGGCGTAGCGGTGTTCGCTGACCACATCGCCGGTGTCCAAACCGATGTCCATCTGCATAATGCACACGCCGGTTTCGGCATCGCCGGCCTCAATCGCGCGCTGAATCGGCGCCGCGCCGCGCCAACGGGGCAGCAGCGAGGCGTGGATGTTGAGGCAACCGTGTTTCGGCGCATCCAACACGTCTTGCGGCAGAATCAAACCGTAGGCAGCAACCACCATTACGTCCGCGCCCGTATCTTTGAGCATTTGCAGGGCTTCGGCGTTGTTACGCAGTTTTTCAGGCTGTTCGACGCGCAAACCGAGTTCCAGCGCGGCTTGTTTGACAGGCGGGGCAGTCAGTTGCATACCGCGCCCTTTCGGACGGTCGGGCTGGGTCAGCACCAGCGGGATTTCAAAACCGGCGGCGGCAACGGCTTTTAAGGCGGCGGCGGCAAAATCGGGCGTGCCGGCAAAGATGACTTTCATAGCGTGTTCCTGCGTGTGCGTAAAGTTGTCGGATAAGGGCGTGCCGTCTGAAAACCTTGCAGCGTTCAGACGGCACGGCAAAAGGGTCAAATCGTATGTTTCTGACGTTTTTTCAGCTTGGTCTTAATCCGCCCCTGCTTGAGCTGCGACAGGCGTTCGACAAACACGATGCCCATCAGGTGGTCCAACTCGTGCTGCACGCAAATCGCCAGCAGACCGTCCGCCTCCAGCGTGAACTTTTCGCCTTTTTCGTTCAAAGCCTCGACCTTGACGCGTTCGGCGCGGGTAACGGTGTCGTAAATGCCCGGTACGGACAGGCAGCCCTCTTCGTAAGTGGTTTCGCCGTCTTTTTCGACGATGACGGGGTTGATGAACACGCGCGGTTCGCTGCGGTCTTCGGTCAAATCCATCACGACGATGCGCTCGTGCACATCGACCTGCGTCGCCGCCAGCCCGATACCGCGCGCCTCGTACATCGTTTCAAACATATCGGCAACCAGCTTCCGGACGCGCTCGTCAACTTGTTCGACAGGCTTTGCCACCGTGTGCAGACGCTCGTCGGGATATTGCAAGATATTCAATAAAGCCATAATTTTCTCTTTCCTTCGGCGGATACGCCGCCTGTTTTTCATAATTACCGTGATGGTGCGGATAATTCGATGTTAAAATGCGGGACATTTATTGTCATGCGGCACGTCCCGAAAAGACCGCCGCCGCTTTTTCCAACCCAATCAGGCAAGACAAACCGAAATTCATCAGATAAGGGGAACGGTTATGCAACGTCGTATTATAACCCTGCTCTGCGCGGCAGGTATGGCATTCTCAACACAAACTTTGGCGGCAAATCTGAAGGTGCGCCCGAACGCGCCGCAACGCTACACAGTCAAACAGGGCGACACCCTGTGGGGCATTTCGGGCAAATACCTGTACAGCCCGTGGCAATGGGGCCGCCTGTGGGGTGCGAACCGAGGCCAAATCCGCAATCCCGACCTGATTTATCCGGGCCAAGTATTGGTGTTGCGCTACGTTAACGGTGAACCGCGCCTCAGCCTAGAACAAACAGACAATATCCCGGTTGTCAAAATGAGTCCGAATAAAGAAGTGTCCGGATACGGTATTCCCGCTATCGATGTCAACTTCTACCGCATCTTTATGCAGCATCCGCAAATCGTTTCCCGCAAAGAAACCGCCGCCGCGCCGCGCCTGCTTTCGGGCCCCGAAGGCAGGCTGCTGTACACCAAAGGCACCAGGGTTTACACCAAAGGCCTGAAAGAGCCGGGCCGCTACCTGACCTACCGCATCAATAAAAACATCACCGATCCGGATACGGGCAGATTCCTCGGGCAGGAAGTCACATTCAGCGGCATCGTGCGCTCCCTCGACTATACCGACTCCGCCCTCGAACAACGCTCGAAACAGGCTGAAGAACGGCTGAAAGACAACGAATACTATACCCGCACCCATCCTTTGATTACCCCGCTGCGTACCCATTCGATACAGCCGCTGGTGGTTGAAACCGCCATTTCCGAAATACAGCAGGGCGACTACCTGATGAAAATGCCGGAAGACACCGACCGCTTCAATATGGTGCCGCACGAACCGTCCCGTCCGGTTCAGGCGAAAATCGTTTCCGTGTTTGAAGGCGCGGGGGTCGGCGGACAGTTCAAAACCATTACGATAGACAAAGGCGGGGACGACGGATTGGACAAAGGCGCGGTTTTAAGCCTCTACAAACGCAAGAAAACGATGCAGGTCAACCTCTCCAACAATTTGGCCGAAGAACCTAAAAGCAGGGATACCGTCGAGCTGATTTCGACACCTGCCGAAGAAGTGGGCTTGGCAATGGTTTACCACACTACGCCGAGACTGGCTTACGCCATTATTTTGGAAAACATCTCCGATATTTCCGAAGGCGACACCGCCGCCAATCCGGGACGGGATTTGGACAATATGCCGGATCAGGGTCGCGCCCGCGTCGATTCCGACCCTTTCCAATAACCCCTCGGCAACAATGCCGTCTGAAGCCTTCAGACGGCATTGTTGCCGGAAAAAGCCGCCGGCACGGAACACGGCGCGCCGGACAACCCCGGCATACCGCCCCGCACATCGGGACACCTTCAATAAAATATCCGCTTAGGCTTTTCCGGCGTTTTCGAAATTTCCCTCAACGCCTGATTGAGCGCGCCCAAATCCAACGCCGTTTCCGAACGGCAGGCATCGCCGAAGATGTTTTTATATTCCGCCGTCAGTTTCAGCATTCCTTTGAACGCGCGCCCTTCCAAAGCCGCCGACAACTCGAAAATATCGGCGAACACGCGCCCGTAGGTTTCGCCCGAGGCGACCGCGTCCGTCCCCGATGCGAACATATCCATTTTTGCCAATTCCGCTTCAATTACACGCGCGTCTTCATCGTCAGGCAGCACTTCCGCCTTAAACCTGACCTGTTCCGCCATGCCTTTGCCGTGATTTCTGACCAGCAGGGCGAGCATTTGCGGCTTGTGTTCCAAGTGTTGCAAAGAAGCATGCAGGACGGGGTGTATGCTTTCGTTCTGTATCATTTTTTCGCGGTAGAACTTTTCCGCCTTAGCCTTTGAACGCGCCGACACGAACGCCCACGCCAGCCACACCAGCGCGACGGCGGACAATGCGGACAGAAGCGGGGGCAGCTCTTCAGTATAGGCTTTCTGATTGAACCAGATTTGCGCGGTCAAAAAACCGGCAAAGAAAATCAAAACGTAAAGTATCGGTGCGAAACGGCTTTGGACAGAAGCGTGCATCATCATTCCATTTCAGATTGGCAAAACGGGCGGCAGACGAAATGCCGCCCACTCGGTTTAAGGGAATCCGTCAGGCTTCCGCCACCGAATCCCGGCTGTAGGTTTTTTCGCAGTAATGGCATTTCAGCCGCGTCTGCCCGTTGTGTTTTTTAACATAAAACCGGCTTTTGACCGGCTCGCCGTGGCCGGCACAATTCGTGTTCGGGCAGCGGAACACTTCGGCGATTTCGTCGGGCAGGTTCAAATGCCGCTTCTGCACGACCTTGAAATTGTCGATGGTATTGACCACCGCTTCGGGGGCGAACAGGGCGAGGCGGTCGGCGGCTTTGTCGTCCAAGCACACGCCTTTGATTTTGATGATGTCTTTGCTGCCTTGGGTTTTGCTGGGCAGGTTGAAGCCCACGGTTACCGCGTTGCCGTAGTGCAAAAGTTTGAACTGGCGCAGGATGGCCAGCCCCCTGCCGGCGGGAATATGGTCGATAACCGTACCTTTTTCGATGGCTTCGACACTGAGTTTCGGGGTTTCCATATCTGTTCCTCACACTTCTTCGTTCAACACCAGAGACAATATCGCCATACGCGCATAAACGCCGTTGGTCGCCTGCTCGAAATAATAGGCGTGCGGCGTGGCATCGACATCGGGATGGATTTCGTCCACCCGCGGCAGGGGGTGCAGCACGCGCAGGTTCGGTTTGGCGCGGGCGAGCATAGATGCTTCGAGGTTGAATTTGCCTTGGATTTTGGCAAATTCCTGTTCGTCGAAACGTTCGCGCTGGACGCGGGTCATATACAGGATGTCCGCCCATTCCGCCGCCTCTTCCAAACTGCCGAGGGCGCGGTATTGGCAGCCGGCTTCTTCCAACTCTTCGGTAATGTAGTCGGGCATCGCGAGGCTGGGCGGCGAGACGAAGGCAAATTCACAATTCCAGCGTTTCAACGCCTGACAAAGCGAATGCACGGTGCGCCCGTATTTCAAGTCGCCCGCCATCGCGATTTTGAGCTTGTCCAAACGCCCCTGCGTTTCATAAATGGTAACCAGGTCGAGCAGCGTCTGGCTGGGGTGCTGGTTCGTGCCGTCGCCGGCGTTGATAACGGGGACGCGCGAAAACTCCGCCGCCACGCGCGCCGCGCCGTCTTTGGGGTGGCGTTGGACAATCGCGTCGGTGTAGCCGGAAATGATGCGGGCGGTATCGGCAAGCGTCTCGCCTTTTTTGGCACTGGTATTCGCGCCGTCCGAGAAACCGATAACTTTGCCGCCCAAACGCTGCACCGCCGTTTCAAACGACAGCCTCGTGCGCGTGGACGGTTCAAAGAAGCACGAACCGATAAGTTTGCCTTCCAACAAATCGCCGCGCGGATGCGCCTTCAGCTTCAATGCCGTCTGAAGCAGGCATTCCAACTGTTCGCGCGACAAATCCGAAATGGAGATGATATGCTGTCTGTAAAGCGGATTAGGCATTTTGCCCCCCTTCCGTAAAAAACCCGCGTCAGGCGGGCATCCGGTTATACGTCCACGCCGCCCGAGTGTTTGCGGAACAGCTTCGCAAAAGCGGCAATACGGCGCGTATTATCGCACATTTGCCGCCGCAAAGTTTTACCGCACGAATCCCGTACTTTTCAGACGGCATATCCAAACACGCCCGCATAAGCATCAGGTATAATCGCGCCAGACATTTCTTTTCAGGAAGCCACCATGTTAGTCTGCAACCCCTACGAAGTCGTCATCCACGGCACAACGAGTTCCGGCAAGATTTTCCGTCCCAGCGACTGGGCGGAACGCCTGTGCGGCATTCTGTCCTCGTTTACCAAAGACAACAGGCTTTCCTACTCGAAATGGGTGCGCCCCATGCTGGTGGACAACATCCGCTGCGTCGCCGTCGATAAAAAACTGGAAACCGACAATCCGCAGATGTTCCGCTTCCTGATGGACTTTGCCGCCGACAACGACCTGCGCGTCATCGACTGCAAAGCCCTGCTCGAAGAACGCGAACAGGGCGGACAAAACGACCCTACCGACGAACGCGTCCTGCTGGCACAGGCAATCGAAGAAAAACACGCCGCCGAGAAAGCACAGGAACAGACCGCCTCGGGCGCATCCTACATTTTGCGCGAAATCGGCGCGGACGACACCGCCACCGCCTTTGCAGCCTTGAGCGTTTTGCGTTCCGCCCTGACCGACATCAACCGCTTTACCGAACAAATCAACAAAACCCAACGCCCCCAAGGCTACCGCCTGCTGGGTATTTTTGAAGAAGGCAAACACAATGCCGTCGCCGTCTGCGGTTTCCACGAAGCCTGCAACCTCGCCAGCGGCCGACATATCCATATCGACGACATCGTTACCCTGCCGCAAAGTCGCCGCAAAGGTTATGCTTCGCGCCTGCTGGAAGAAGTCCGCAAAATCGGCGCGGAAACAGGGGTAACCAAAATCCACCTCAACGTCCACGTCAACCACGACCGTACCGACGCGCACCGCCTGTATTTCAAAAACGGTTTTGAAATCTGCGCCTACCACTTCCGTTGCGACCCCAAATGAAAACACTCCTCCTCATCTGCACCCTGTCGGCACTCGCCGCCTGCGCCACCCCGTCCGGACAAGGCGGCAGCCGGGTTTACGGCGAAATCAAAGCCGGTATCGAAACCCGGCACGCCCGCTGAAAAATGCCGTCTGAAACCCTTTCAGACGGCATTTTATAGTGGATTAACAAAAATCAGGACAAGGCGGCGAGCCGCAGACAGTACAGATAGTACGGAACCGATTCACTTGGTGCTTCAGCACCTTAGAGAATCGTTCTCTTTGAGCTGAGGCGAGGCAACGCCGTACTGGTTTTTGTTAATCCACTATAAAATACGCGCCCTATCCGTCCGCCCTGCCCGCACCCCCTGCCTTTACCGCCCTGCCCGATGCCGTCTGAAGCCTGAACCGCCCTACCAGCCCGATGACGCACGACACCGCCGGAAAGGGCATACACAAAGCCGTCAGCACATAACGCGCATTGCCCGTATTGACCACGTCCTCGCCCTTCAGCAGCAGCGGCAGCGCGTTCGCCCACTCCCACACCGACGGCGCGCTGAACGCCAATACCGCCACCAGCCCCAACATCCGGAATACCCCGATTTCCAAGACCTGCCGCCGCCGAACCGAACGGTTGAGCAGAAACACAACCGCCAACCCGAAACAGACCACCGCCGCCATCCCCCCGTTGGCGACAATCTGCAAACTGTTGAACGCAATATCGGGCGTAACTGCCAGCACGCCTTCCGAATCCGGCACGGCACGCTGCAAATCCAAACCCTGCAACACGTTCAACACAAAACCGTAGATCAAATCAAAAAACACCACGCCTATCGGCAAAGCACTCAAAAACCGCCACATCTTCCTGTCCGACCAACCGTTCAAAACCTTCATTTTACCCGACCGCGCAAGCCGCCGAACAAAAAATAAATTTAGCCTAAGTCATAAAACCGTGTAATTCTGCACCAAAAAAGGCGGTTTGCAGGTAAAATATCAAACCATTAATTTAAATCATATTTTTACAGAATATTCTGCCGCGTTCACCAAATGGACATCAAACCGGTTCCAAATTTCTGTAATTTTGCAACAAAATACCGAAAACACCCGATTGAGACCGAAAGGACTTTCATATGAACCAGACAAGCCGCGATCTGACCCGCATCAGCCACAACACCAAAATCGTCGCCACCCTCGGGCCGGGCAGCAATAACGTAGAACTGTTGGAAGATATGATCCGCGTCGGCGGCCTGAACGTCGTCCGCTTCAACTTCAGCCACGGCACGCCCGAATTCCATCAGGAAAACGCCCGCATCGTGCGCGAGGCGGCAAAACGCGCCGGACAGGAAATCGCCATCATTGCCGACCTGCAGGGCCCGAAAATCCGCGTGGGCAAAATCGCCGGCGGCGGCATCGAATTGAACAAAGGCGAAACACTGGTACTGGATGCCGCGCTCGAAGGCGAAGGCACGCGCGAGGCGGTCGGTTTGGACTACCGCGACCTGCCCGACGACGTTGCCGCAGGCGATGTTTTGTGGCTGGACGACGGCCTGCTGACCCTGACCGTGGAATCCGTCGAAGGCAGCAGGATTATCACAAGGGTGGAAAACAGCCACGTCCTGAAAAGCAACAAAGGCATCAACAAACGCGGCGGCGGTCTGTCCGCAGGCGCGTTGACCGAAAAAGACTTCCGCGACCTGAAAACCGCGATTGCCATCGGTTGCGACTACCTCGCCATCAGCTTTGTGAAGTCCGCCGAAGACCTGCACATCGCGCGCGCCAAAGTCGAAGAAGAAATGAAGGGCAGCACTGCCGTGCGCCCCGGTTTGGTTTCCAAAATCGAACGTGTGGAAGCGATTGAAAACTTGGACGAAATCATCCTCGCCGGCGACGGCATTATGGTTGCGCGCGGCGACTTGGCGGTCGAAGTCGGACACGCCGCCGTCCCCGCCCTGCAAAAACGGATGATCCGCCGCGCCCGCGAGTTGCGCCGCTTCAGCATTACGGCGACGCAAATGATGGAATCGATGATTACCAACCCCGTGCCGACCCGCGCGGAAGTCAGCGATGTGGCAAACGCGGTATTGGACGGCACCGATGCGGTGATGTGTTCCGCCGAAACCGCCGTCGGCGCGTATCCGTTTGAAACCGTCAGCCAAATGGCGATTATCTGCGCGGCTGCCGAAAAAGAACAGGATTCGCTCAACGGCGTTGCCGAACAGGTTGAGTATCCCGAAGCCGTCAGCACCAACTTGGCGATTGCCGGCGGCGCGGTCAGCGTGGCGCGCGCGGTTCACGCCAAAGCCATCGTCGCCCTGACCGAAAGCGGTTCGACCGCCTTTGAAATCAGCCGCCACAATATCACCCTGCCGATTTTCGCGCTGACCCCGAGCGTTTCCGCCCAACGCCGTATGGCGATGTACCGGGGCGTTCGTCCGCTGATTTTGGCAACCAGCACCGACCACGACACGGCGTTGAACGAAGTCGAAACGATGCTGGTGGAACACAACATCCTGCATTCCGGCGACCAGTACATCATCACCAGCGGCTCGCAAATGCGCGAATCCGGTTCGACCAACACGCTGGAAGTGCTGCGCGTCAAATAATCCGCCCTGAGTGGAAAATGCCGTCTGAAGCCGATGCCCGAGGCTTCAGACGGCATTTTTTGCGGCGGCGCGGCGGTTCGGGCAAACTCTGAAAAAATTGTGCAAATCCGGCAACATCGGATAAAATCGAGTACCTATACTAAAGCGAAACAAGGCAATTCCGACTGCCTTTTTTATTTGTCCTCCATCCGCCTTTTTACGGAAACTGAAATGACCCCTTCCACACTGAAAAAAACCGTCCTGCTGCTCGGCACTGCCTTTGCCGCCGCATCCGTCCACGCATCCGGCTACCACTTCGGCACACAGTCGGTCAACGCGCAAAGCACGGCAAATGCCGCCGCCGCAGAAGCCGCCGACGCATCGACCATCTTCTACAACCCCGCCGGCCTGACCAAACTCGACAGCAGCCAGATTTCCGTCAACGCCAACATCGTGTTGCCCAGCATTCATTATGAGGCGGATTCCGCCACCGACTTTACCGGGCTTCCTGTCCAAGGTTCTAAAAACGGCAAAATCACCAAAACCACGGTTGCGCCCCACATCTACGGCGCATACAAAGTCAATGACGACGTAACTTTGGGTTTGGGCGTGTACGTCCCCTTCGGCTCCGCCACCGAATACGAAAAAGATTCCGTGTTGCGCCACAACATCAACAAACTCGGTCTGACCAGCATCGCCGTCGAACCTGTCGCCGCGTGGAAATTCAACGACCACCATTCCTTCGGCGCAGGCATCATCGCCCAACATACTTCCGCCGAACTGCGCAAATATGCCGACTGGGGTATCCAGAAAAAAGCAGCAATGCTGAACAATCCTGCCGCCGCAGCCGCCATTCAGGCCGACGGACACGCCGATGTCAAAGGCAGCGATTGGGGTTTCGGCTACCAACTGGCGTGGATGTGGGACATCAACGACCGTGCGCGCGTGGGCGTGAACTACCGTTCCAAAGTTTCACACACGCTCAAAGGCGATGCCGAATGGGCGGCAGACGGCGCGGCGGCGAAACAACTGTGGAATAGCAATATGCTCGCACCGCTCGGCTACACGCCAAGCGAAAAAGCCCGCGTTAAAATTGTTACGCCTGAGTCTTTGTCCGTACACGGCATGTACAAAGTGTCCGACAAAGCCAACCTGTTCGGCGACGTAACTTGGACACGCCACAGCCGCTTCAATAAAGCCGAACTGGTTTTTGAAAACACCAAAAAAATTGTCAACGGCAACTCCGACCGCACCACCATCACGCCCAACTGGCGCAACACCTACAAAGTCGGCTTCGGCGGTTCTTATCAAATCAGCGAACCGCTGCAACTGCGCGCCGGCATCGCTTTTGACAAATCGCCCGTCCGCAACGCCGACTACCGCATGAACAGCCTGCCCGACGGCAACCGCATCTGGTTCTCCGCCGGTATGAAATACAATATTGGTAAAAACCACGTCGTCGATGCCGCCTACGCCCACATCCACATCAACGACACCAGCTACCGCACGGCGAAGGCAAGCGGCAGCGATGTAGACAGCAAAGGCGCGTCTTCCGCACGTTTCAAAAACCACGCCGACATCATCGGCCTGCAATACACCTACAAATTCAAATAAACGGCTCGCCGTTTGATTGTAGAAATGCCGTCTGAAACAGATTTCCGTTTCAGACGGCATTGTTTTAGGCTCGATTGAAAACGAAGCAGGAAAACACCGCCGCCATCCCCGTACAGACAGGAATGACAGGGTGCATTTTTGATTTGTTCCACTGCAACAATGCCGTCTGAACGCTTCCGTTTCAGACGGCATTTTTATCCGGCAGCCGATACGCTTACCTCGGTATTCTATTAAACATTTGCCAAACTGCCTTCATATCAAAACAATCGGAACGCTCGGGCAGCAAAACGGCAGCAGGCAGCTTGGTGATGCCGTTCAAGCCGCGCGGGAACAGCGCAATCCGCTCTTTGCCCTTTTCCGCATAATCCGCCTTGCGGTTGTGGACGGAAACGGCTTCGCGGTGGCGGTAAAGCAGCGTGTTCATTTCGATATAGGCTTCGTTGTGGATGGCTGCCGACTGTTTCTGCAACACATCCAACCGCCTGTTGAGCTTGTCGTTGGTTTTCATCAGCCTGTTGAAGAACGACGGTTGCTCCTGCAGTTTGGCGGTGCAGGCTTCGATACTTTCCGATACCGGCACGAACTGTTCGAGGTATTTTTCCAGACAGTTTTCCAAGTCGGTCAGGCAGCCTGCCATCTTGCGGGAAAATTCTTCTTCAGGCTTTCCCTGCCGAATGGACAATATCTCGCGGCGGCGGTCTTCCATTGCGGAAATATAGGCGTTCATGCGGTCGGACATATTTTCCGCATCCCTGCTCATCCACAGCGCGGGCAGCAGGCGGAAGTTTTCAAACGAATTGAAGATGCCGCCGAAAGACTGGCGGAAGGCGATATAAATATATTTCAAATCTTCCTCACCCTTCGCCATACGCGTCAGGCAATAGTAGAACGGATCGAGGACGGTGTCGCCCAACAACCGCTCGAATTGGTCCAATCTGGCGGCAATCGCCTGCGTGCGTTCGACTTGCGCGGGGAATGGCGAAAACAACAGCGGCAGGGCTTTTTTGTCGTAGTTTTCCTCTATCCTGTCCATCATATCGATGATTTCCCAGCTCACGCCGGATTGCAGCGAAAGAATCTGTTTCAAACCGTTGGCAAAACGCAGGGCATCATTCTGAGTGATGTTGCGGACGGGGATATGGATGGCGGTGTAATAGCGGTTGTAGCTGGTATAAAGTTTGTCTTCCGACAGGAAGCGGCGTAGGGAAAACGGAATATCGTCGGTGTAATAAGGCGCGATGGCGAAGATGTATTTTGACGTTCGGATAACTTCCAACTGGCGGGCGCGCTGTTCGGCAAACAATACTTTGTCAAACACCGGTTCGGGCATCTGCTTCACTTCGCGCGGGCGCATCATCGGAAAACTGTTGCCGAGCAGGTGCGATTTTAGGAACACTTCGCAGATATAGGTACAGATGATGTCCGAATCGAGATTGCGGGTGTTTTCGGGGATTTCCCATTTGGTTTTGTTTTTCAATACCGCAGCGGCGGCGTAGATGAATTCGGTTTTCAGAATCTGTTTGAAATTTTCCCGTGCGCGCTTGCCCCCGGTATCGACGTTTTTGATAACGGACAGCACGCTTTCGAGAATGTCGGCAATATAAACCGGCGATTCGCATTGCGCCAATACATCCAGGCGTTCCGCAATATGCCCCGCCAGCCGTTTGAGGTCGGGGATGGGAATATCCGTTGCCAAAGAAGAAAACGAAATGCGTTTTTTGGGAAGGTAAGTGAAAGAACCGTCGGATTCATTGTAGCCGATGCCTTTTCGGGAAAGGATTTGCGTACAGGCGGCCTGCCCGGCTTCGGGAGAAAGTGTTTTGAAGATTTCTGTCAGATTTTCCTGCCAATGGCAGTCGAGTTCGGGAAGGATTTGATTGAGTCTGAAACGGACGGCGTAAGGGATAAGGTCTTGCTCGAAATGTTCATTTTGCGGGGGGGGGGGGGGGGGGGGGA
>NZ_CATQFT010000021.1:0-4613 GCF_958267405.1 Neisseria maigaei
ATTAAAAAAAAAAAAAAAAATGGATAAAATAATACAACGTATTATTTACAGAGTAAGTGCCTGAATATATAATCGGAAGATTACGTTAACTTTAACTCTAATTGGTACAATCATGACCCGCACCGACAAAAAACATACGGCAATATCCAAACTCATCCTCACAGCAGCAGCCACAGGAATCGGCATATCCGCCGTGCCATACGCTCAGGCTGACGACAATAAGGTAACGACGGTTGGAAAGCTGGTTATAAACCCAATAACTGATGATGGCAACAATAAAAAAAATGTTGGCAATTGGAATTCGGGTACATATGAAATTGAGGAGACCATCATCGGCTATAACGGCGGTGGCACCTTGATTACCGAGATTGCAAATGGTGAGATTGGTTTGGGATCGACTGATGCGGTTACCGGAGGTCAACTGTATTCCTACGTACCTGAAAAGATTGAGAAAAAGCTTGAGGAATTTATTCAAGGTTTACCTGATAAAGTTGAGTCTGGATCAGACGTTAAAATTGAATATTCATCCGAGAATGAACGACTAACCCTAACCCTTTCCGACAAATTGAAAGAGAAAATGAAAGGCGATAAAGGCGAAAACGGCAAATCTGCCTACGAAATCTGGAAAGAACAGAACACAACCCTCGCCGACACATCCGAAGCCGCCTTCCTGAAATCCCTTAAAGGCGAACAGGGTGAGAAAGGTGCACAAGGCGATAAAGGTGAACAGGGCGAAAAAGGCGAGAAAGGCGAGAAAGGTGACCAAGGCATCCAAGGTGAAAAAGGTGAGAAAGGTGACCAAGGTGAGAAAGGCGAAAACGGCAAATCTGCCTACGAAATCTGGAAATCTCTAGATACTGGAAAACGTGCTGATAAAACAGAACGAGACTTTATCGACTTCCTCAAAGCGGAAGCCGATACTGCATTTACCCGAACCGAAGAATCGGACGGTACTATGCTGACCGCCAAAGGTACAATTACTAATGAACGCCCCAATGGCGAAGTCCGTATAAGCGGCTTGGCGGCAGGCAGGATTTCTCCATCAAGCTCAGACGCAGTCAACGGCGCACAGTTGTTTGAGGTGCATGAACGGATTTCCTCTATAGAGCAAAAAGTCGACAAGTTGGATAAATCAATGAACGGCGGTATCGCCAAAGCAGGAGCGATCGCACTCCTTCCCCAACCGACTTATGCGGGACACTCGATGGTATCCGCTTCTACGGCACACTACAACGGCGAACAGGCTCTTGCAATCGGTTACTCCAGCCTCTCAGATAACGGCAAAGTAATCCTGAAGGCAGGTGCTTCGTTCAATTTCTCCGGCAACAATACCAAAAAACCGTTATTTGGAGCGGCTGTCGGCTATCAATGGTGATCTTCCGCCATTAATACCTATTGGAACACAGCCTATAGTAAAAATGCCGCACTTGCAGACAGGTGCGGCATTTTGGATTTTGTATGCAGGCCATATCCTAAAGTTGCCCATCTGCATACTTCGCCTTTTATAGTGGATTAAATTTAAACCAGTACAGCGTTGCCTCGCCTTGCCGTACTATCTGTACTGTCTGCGGCTTCGTCGCCTTGTCCTGATTTAAATTTAATCCACTATACAACAAATTAAGGATTCAGATGTACTCCAACGATAAAGCAACCTCCGATAATCTACCCAGTATCAGCTTCATCCTGCCCGTCTATAATGTTGCACCCTATATCCCCCGCGCGCTCGAAAGCATATTGCGTCAAACGGTACGCAAAGAAATTATTCTGATAGACGACGGTTCGACAGATGGCAGTGCGGAAATCTTGGCGAAATATATGCACCAATATCCCTTCATTACCGTTGTCAGCAGCCAAAACAGGGGCGTGGCGGCGGCACGCAATGCCGGATTAAAACTTGCAACGGGGGATTTCATCATGTTCTTAGACCCCGATGACGAACTTTACCCCATAGATTTCGGTTTGTGGGCAAGACTTGCTCAAGATAACGGACTTCAAGCGATTAAAGGCGTATATCTCCGTCCTCCTTATGAAGAGGGGAAAAATATGTTGAGGTGTAAGCCCGTTTTTCAATTTAAAGAACAGCACAATGGAAAAATCTCATCTATGCAGGGGATATTGATGCAGAGTCTGCCTCATCACTGGCCTCTACACAATATGTGCTTTATGATTGACCGTCGCCACCTTGTCGCTACGGGTGTTACCTATCGCAACGGTATGCGTTTTGGGGAAGATATGGTTTTCATCTCTGAATTTCTGCTTGCAGGCGGAAAAGTCTTGGAGGTTGACATTCCCTTTTTTATTTACCACCGCAGAGAAGGAAGTCTGACAACCGCCCTACCCGACCACAGGCTGACCGATTACCTTCACAATCTGCTTACCTACCTCGTACCGCTGATGGAAAGGCAGACCGATTCAAGATACGCAGAAACTGTCCGTCAAATCCTACTGATTGAATTCGATAAAGTTGGCAGAATTGTCAAAAATATCCCTGAACTGAAGAAAGAATATGACAGCCTCTTTACGCAACTGCCGGATAAAAAATATCTTTGACCATATGGGGGCAAATGCCTTCCGAATGCCGTCTGAAGCCGTTTCAGACGGCATTGTTTTATTTGGTAAGCGACTGTCTGCGTTGTATAATTGCCCGTTTTAAAATCGATAACAAACATACAGGAACCGCCATGACAGAATCCATCACCCGCGACAGTATGCAATACGATGTCGTGATTGTCGGCGCAGGCCCGTCGGGTTTGTCCGCCGCCATCAAACTCAAGCAGCTTGCCGAACAGAACAGGCGCGAAATCAGCGTTTGCGTGGTGGAGAAAGGTTCGGAGGCGGGCGCGCATTCGCTGGCGGGCGCGGTCATTGACCCGATTGCGCTGAATGAGTTGATTCCCGACTGGAAAGAAAAAGGCGCGCCGCTGACACGCACAGTAACGCAGGACAAAGTGTTGTTCCTGACGGAGAAAAAAGCGTTCAATCTGCCTATTACCCCCAACTTCGACAATCACGGCAACTACATCGCCAGCTTGGGCGAAGTCGTGCGCTGGTTGGCGGAGCAGGCGGAAAATATGGGCGTGGAAATCTATCCGGGCTTTGCCGCCGCCGAAGTGCTGTATCACGAAGACGGTTCGGTCAAAGGTATTGCGACCGGCAATATGGGTGTAGGCAAAGACGGCGAGCCGACCGACAGTTTCCAGCCCGGCATGGAGCTTTGGGCACAGCAAACCCTGTTTGCCGAAGGCTGCCGAGGTTCGCTTTCCAAGCAAATCATCGAACGCTTCAATCTCGACCAAAACAGCCAGCCGCAAACTTACGGCTTGGGCATTAAAGAAGTTTGGGAAGTGCCGTCTGAAAAACATCAGCCCGGTTTGGTGGTGCATAGCGCAGGCTGGCCGTTGGACAGCAAAACCTACGGCGGCTCGTTTATTTATCACTTTGACGACAACAAAGTCGCTGTCGGCTTTGTGGTCGGTTTGGATTATCAAAACCCGTATCTGTCGCCGTTTGAAGAGTTCCAACGTTTCAAAACCCATCCCGAAATCCGCAAAACCTTCGAAGGCGGCCGCCGCATTGCTTACGGCGCGCGTTCGCTGATTGAAGGCGGTTTGCAAAGCCTGCCGAAGCTATCGTTTAAAGGCGGCGTTTTAATCGGCGATGCGGCGGGTTTCCTCAATATGCCGCGCATCAAAGGCATTCATACCGCGATGAAATCCGCTATGATCGCCGCCGAAGCCGTTTTCCCCTTGTTGGAAAACCTTGAAGAAGTGGAAAACTTCGACAGCGGCAAAGAGGCGGTGAATTATCAGCAACGTTTTGAACAAAGCTGGCTGTATCAAGAGCTTTACGCCGCGCGTAACGTCCGTCCGTCATTCAAATGGGGCGTTTACCTCGGCTCACTTTATACTGGCATCGATCAGATGATTTTCAGAGGCAAAGCCCCGTGGACCTTGAAACATCACGGCAAAGACAACGAGCAGCTCAAAAAAGCCGCCGCGTGCAAACCGATTGATTATCCGAAACCCGACGGAGTGTTGACTTTCGACCGCTTAAGCAGCGTCTTCCTTGCCAATCTTGCGCACGAAGAAAACCAGCCCGACCATTTGGTGCTGAACAATCCGCAGACGATGATAGACGTGAACTATAAAGAATACGCCTCGCCCGAAACGCGCTATTGTCCGGCGGGTGTGTACGAAATCGTCGAAGAGAACGACAGTCCGCGCCTGCAAATCAACGCCGCCAACTGCGTGCACTGCAAAACATGCGACATCAAAGACCCGACGCAAAACATCACTTGGATTTGCCCCGAAGGGGCAAGCGGGCCGAATTACGGCGGGATGTAAACCTTATTCCGCCGTTACGCCCGGTCAGGAATAAGGAATGGGGCAGTTATTCAAACCTGCCCCGTTTGAACCCATAATATAGTGGATTAAACTTAAATCAGGACAAGGCGACGAAGCCGCAGATAGTACAAATAGAGGCCTTTGCAAAATTCCTTTTCCTCCCGACAGCCGAAACCCAAACACAGGTTTTCGGCTGTTTTCGCCCCAAATACCTCCTAATTTTACCCAAATACCCCCTTAATCCTCCCCGGATACCTGATAATCAGGCAT